>NZ_JADBUZ010000076.1:0-3169 GCF_020245305.1 Microcystis sp. M20BS1
AAATTGGGGAATTGTTGACTGTATTTCTTTTATTGTAATGGAAGAGCGTAGAATAACGGAAGCATTAACAACGGATATTCATTTTCAGCAAGCTGGTTTTCGAGCTTTGTTGAGAGATTAATCTCAGGGCAGGCGATCGCCCCTTCTCCTCCCAAAAAAAAACGATCGCCCCTCCCCATCATCAAAAAACGATCGCATTACAAGATCGGTGATTGCGCTCCTCCCAAAAATGATCGCCGCTCCTTCTCAAAAAACGATCGCCCCTCCCCATCATCAAAAAACGATCGCCCCTTCTCCTCCCCAAAAAGCGATCGCCCCTCCCCATCATCAAAAAACGATCGCCCTTTGCGTTCCTATCCCAAGCAATGGTAATTTTAACGTTTAATCAACAAGATGACAGCGATCGCCCTGGATTTATTGTCCGTTATTCATTTCAATCTCAATTTTACTTCCAACTTGTGAGCAACGATAACCTGATACAGCACCTTGAAATTCCCAAATGGTTATGGTTTTATATCCCCAAAATGTACTCAGACGACCATAGCATCGTTCTTTCCCTTTAGTGTCTATAAATTTATCGTAAAAATAATCTCCTCCTGCTAAATCACAATCAATAGGAGTAAGAGTTCCAGCTCTACCATTTTTGAATTTATAACTTCCTGATGGTTGTTTAGTAGAGCAATGATCCCCAGTTTGAATAGTTAAGTTACCATCTTTACTTGTTTGCCTCAGACCAGCAAAACTGGGTGAAGCAATTAAGATAAAGATCAATCCAAATATGAGCTTAGTAGTGAATTTAAGAGTGGAAGTAGTGAACATAAAGTGAGATCGCCGATCTTTTGGGTTGGCTTAAGGAACGCAAAGCAGCTACGAGAAATAATAACCTAATTGTCGAGTTACTGCAATCATTCTCTCTGACAAAGTTCGATCGCCGAACTTCATCACCTCAACCCAAGCAACAGATCGGCGATCCAGCCAGATTCTCAATAGGATTACTTTAACTCAATTTCCCCTGGTCGCCAAGTCTTATCAAACCAAGGCTCAAGCAGGCCATAAAGTCGAAGAATCGTGTTCCAACCCGTTTCAGGAATCGTCTGCACCCAATTATTTTCCTTATGATTAAAAGCAAAAAAGCGCGTTAAGTAACTATTTTTTAAGTCAAGACGGCAATTAGCGATCGCCCCTCCTGATCAAAAAGCGATCACACCATGAGAAGAAAACCTGATCGCACTAAAGTCCAAAATAATCGCAAATCAGATAAGTACCTAGGCAAAATTAATTACATACTCGCCTCCAAAATTGTCCAGCACTTTTTTAACGTAAGCGAGGAGGCTCTTTCGGTCTTTATAGGCGCTAAATTCAATCCATTCATATTTTAAAAATCTCCATAATATTTCAATTAAATTTAAATGAGGTGAATAAGTGGGCAACCAAAATATTTTCAAATTTTTCTTTTCCCATTCCTCAAGTTTCTCCATAAATGCCTCGCTGGTATGAATGGAAGCTTGGTCAATTATTATGACAGTTTTTTTCTGTATATTTTGGCAATATTTATCCAGAAAATTAATAACTATCTCGCTAGTAACCGTTCCGACCTGTGTCTCATAAAATAATTGATTATCTCGTTTCATTATTCCTAAAATATTTAGTCTTTTACCTTCAATTGGTGGTAACTTTATCGTGGTTTTTTCTTCTTGCCAAGCGTAAGGAATACAAGGCTTTGAATCCCATCCCATTTCATCCAAATATCCTATCTCAATCTCTCCTCTTTTTTCCTGTTTTTTTAGTTCTTCTAAAATAGGTAGTTTGACCTCAAGCTCCCACTCATCAGGGGTTTTGGCGACCCCTCTTCTCACCCTTTTCCACCTCATGTTGATTTTTTTTATGAGTCTTTTTATCGTGTCTTTGCTTACGGTTAATTTCCATTCTTCTACAATTTTTATCTGGATTTTTTTTAAGCTTTTCGGTTCTTCTTTTACCCAGTCAATAACTTGTTGACCTTGTGCTTCTGTCAATTTAGGTTTTCTCCCTCTTCCTCGACGATTATAAAAACCAATTAGTTTTCTATCTTCCCAGGCCGTCAACCAATTATAGATGGTCTTTCTCGTAACTCCAAATATTCCGCTCAATTCTTCTATCGTGGTTCCCTGAAAACTTAAGAGTATACATTTCGCTCGCTCTCTTACTTGATGATGTTTACTAGCTCGATAAATTCTCTCTAGCATTTTCTGGCTCTCGGGGTTTAGGTCTCTAATCAATCTCATTGTATTTTCCTGCTGCTTCGTTTTTTTATGTATTATACTTCTTAATTTTTTATTTGGGTAATTAATTTTGCATGACTACTTAATTATTGTTAAGAAAACAATTTGGTACGTTACATTTCATTAGCGTACCCTACAGGATCACCGACCATACTAACCGGTTGCTTGTCGAGAGCAATTTCAAATAAAAATTCAGGGGCAAAGTCTGCTCCGTTTGGCCATTCTATTGTCCGACTATTTACATATACTTTTTGAAATAAACTTTTATCTTTTAAGGGTTCAAAGATTTCCCCATACAATTCTTGTTCTAAATCTACAATCCCTTCTATTCCATTATTAAAGGTTAGCTTTAATTGATACTTATCCAGATATTCCACACAGATAACATGAAGAAATAGCTCCTTTTTAGGGAAGGGGATCGATTCTGTTAAGAGGTTTTCTTTGACGCGCATTTTCCCAGTTCTCCAATAGTTCAGATTGGTGTAGATCAAGCCACTCCCATATTAAATTTAGTCCTCTTTTAGGCATTTGACCACAAACTTCACCTGTGTGAATCATTATAACCGCTTCATAATCTTGATACTCGGCATGGATATGAGGCGGATTGTGATCGTTATAGTTCATGGTGATTTTTATTCCATAGAAGCTTGATAGAGTGGGCATGAGTAAGAATAGTAATAAAGGTTGCTTTCTAAAAGTTTTCCCCCTATTGTAAGCGATCGCCCTTGGCGTTCCAGCAATGACAATTTTAAAGTTTAATCAACAAGATAACAGCGATTACATTGAGCCTAGTCATAATGAAATTTACAACTAATAATAATAATTTTTGTCTCTGTTGGTTCCCCAATCCAATACATCTGTCTGTCTTTGTCGCAGTTGTTTGGCCGTTTCTTCTAACCAAGCAGGAT
>NZ_JADBUZ010000077.1:0-13675 GCF_020245305.1 Microcystis sp. M20BS1
GAACCCTTATATAGAAAGGCATTTAGCGATTTTTGTTAATTATTTTCGATCTAGAGCGAACTAATCAATTAAATCCCTTGCCAGATAAGGATTTAGTCGATTTATGCCCCCCTATCGAACCATACCAAGTAACGAAGAGCCGCGATTAGTTTGGTCCATGATTGTAATCAGTTGAAATATTGGGCGGTAAGTGTTACAATTTAACTATACATCACATCACGAAGCTAACGACAGTGATAACGCTTACCTATCAGTACAAACTAAAGGTAAACAAGAAACAGGAACGAGAGATTGTCCACATTCTTGATGTTTGCAAAAGCGTTTATAATTACGCGCTCTCGGAACGGAAAGATTGGTTACACTCTCGAAAGTGTCTTGCGGATCGTTGTTCGTTAGTTTCCGAGTACATAATTCCTGCGGATGACCCCTATCCAAATTACTTCGTTCAAGCTAAAAATCTAACGGAAGCTAAAAAAATCTATCCGATATTAAAGACGGTTAACGCTCAAGTCTTACAGCAAGTCTTAAAAACTGTAGATAAAGCTTTTGACCATATAAAATCGAAAGGCTTCGGCTTTCCTAGATTCAAGAAAAAGATGCGAAGTTTTATTTTTCCCACGCTGTCAAAAAACTTCTTAGGTGACGAATACTTAAATTTTCCACAATTGGGAAAAATTCGGATTAGGAAATCCAGAAAGTACCCGTCTGGGTTTGAGCCTAAACAAGCTCGAATTATCCAAAAAGCGTCGGGATTTTACGTTTTGGTTTCTTTCCAATCTACGGAATTAGTTCCCGATATGACAGTAGGGAAGACCTGTTTAGGAATTGACGCGGGAATTGAGAGTTTTGTCGCTACTTCACGGGGAGATTTAATCAAAGCCCCTCGATTTTTGTTGAAAGTACAGAGTAAGCTTAAATTGCTACAAAGACGCTTGAAACATCAAGTCAAAGGCTCGAACAATTGGTTAAAACTCCAAGATAAGATAGCGAGATTACACGAAAAAGTGTCTAATACTCGTAGAGATTGGCATTTTAAGTTAGCTCATTACCTTTGCGATCTCGCTGATAATATCTTTGTTGAAGATATTAACTTCGTTTCCTGGTCTAGAGGGATCGTTAGAAAACAATCTCTGGATTCAGGTATCGGTAGTTTTATTAACGAGATATTACCGTTTGTCGCTTGGAAACGGGGAAAATATTATCTTAAGGTTGATAAAAACGGAACCTCGCAAGAGTGTCCGAATTGTGGCGCAATTACTGGTAAAAAAGCGTTATCGGAAAGAGTTCACTGGTGTGATTCTTGCGGCCACATTGAACCGAGAGATACGGCATCAGCGAAGGTAATTGAGAACCGAGGAAAAAACGCGGTCGGACTGACCGTGTTAGAAAACGCTCGCGGAGGCGATTTGACGGGGATCGACTGGGTTAAACTCGGTCGATCTAGTTAAAAGCCTAAGAACCGAGAATCCCCCGCTACACCGCGCGAGCGGTTAGCGGGGGAGAGTCAATCCCCGATAACTGATAACTGCTAGACTAATTGGGTGATGCTTGCAAGATTAATAAAACCAGTGTCGAGATTAGAATGCAGGGACTTTTAAGAAAACTTTGGCGTGCGATCGAAAACTTTTTTACCCGACTTTTGGGGGGACAAGGGGGAAAGGGGAAAGTACAAGCGATCGAATCTGTTCCCCTAACCGATACAGACTACGAGTTTCTCTATATGGAGTTACTCGATGGGGTGGCCCACGGTTGGCACGAAGGCAGAATTCTGAGATTTTTTGAGAAATTGGGCGATCGAGGTCGGCAAAAAGATTGGGTAGAATGGTTAGAGCTCTTTGGCACCCGTCTGCAATCCTCCGCTTCCCTTAACCAAATTCTCGCCACCAGAATGATCCGTTTGGGAGAATTAGCTCGCGCTTTCCCCGGGATTGAACGTATTGGTGAAGCTTCCTACGAGATCGGTTATCAACTCTACAGCAAAGAAACTGCCACTTTAATCTGGGAATACGCCGGGGAAGATGAGGCCCCGGGCAGTTATTCCCTGCCGCAACCCCCAGAAAATCTCTTATATTCCAGTGAAACTAGCGATTTTAACGGTAATGACCCAGAAAATCCCCAATTAGAAACCCTCACCCTCGATGAATTATTTGACCGTCTGCAAAACGATTCTACCCTAGCGGGCCAAATGGCCGAACAATTGGGCATCGAAAATAAGGACGCAGAAAGCATTATTGATAGTCTCATCGCTCAATTTTCCGCCCAGGAAGGTAAAAACCCTGAAACTGCCGAAGATTGGTTTCATCAGGGCTTAGAACAGGCAAATTTAGGCAATTGGTCAAATGCGATCGCTGATTGGGAACAGGCCTTAAAGATCGATCCCCAATTAGCCTCGGCCTGGCATAATCGTGGTAGTGCCTTAGCCATGATCGGTAACTACGAAGAAGCGTTAAGTAGTTATGATCACGCCCTAGAAATCACCCCCAACGATCACCAAGTCATTAACGCTAGAGGCAGCGCCCTATACGGACTGCAACGTTGGCAAGAAGCCTTAGAATGTTGGCAACAGGTGCTAGAAGCGGACGATAATTTTTATCAAGCTTGGTACAATCGCGGCAGTACCCTAGAAAATTTGGGCGAAACCCAAGCAGCGATCGCCTGTTATCAAAAAGCTTTAGGGATTGCGCCGGATTTTGAGCTTGCCCAAACCCGTCTAGAGGCTTTACTAGAGCAAAAACCGCCCGAAGACGACGGTAATCCCCCTGCCTGATTTAATCTGAACTTGAGCAGTCAACAGCCTACAATGAGGAGAGGATAGAGAATAATTTTAATGAATCAGGCCCAGCAATGAGTATAAAAAGCAAACCTCCTTCACAATCCCGCCTGATCGGTAATGTTTTATTAGCCGTGGGCGGCTTATTTCTGATTGTTAACCTCCTTTTTCCGCAATTATTTGGCCCTAGCGTCCCCAAAGTTCCCTATAGTCTTTTTATCGACCAAGTGGAAGATGGCAACGTCGCTAGGGTATCCGTGGGACAGAATGAGATTCGTTATCAGCTTAAAAATGACCAAGAGGGCAACTACGGACGAATTTTCAGCACTACACCGATTTTTGACCTAGAATTGCCCAAACGTCTGGAAGCTAAGGGCGTAGAATTCGCCGCCGCACCACCGCCAAAAAATGGCTGGATTGGTAGTGTTCTCAGTTGGGTGATTCCTCCCCTGATTTTTGTTGGTATTTGGCAATTTTTCCTCGCTCGCAGCGGTGGCGGTGGTCCGGCCGGGGCCCTCTCGATTACCAAAAGTCGCGCTAAAGTCTATGTGGAAGGAGACACCACCAAAACCACTTTTGAAGATGTGGCCGGTGTGGAAGAAGCGAAAACCGAATTGGCCGAAATCGTCGAATTTCTCAAATATCCCCAACGTTACATTCAAATCGGGGCGCGGATTCCCAAGGGTGTCCTCTTAGTCGGTCCGCCGGGGACAGGAAAAACCCTGCTGGCAAAAGCAGTCGCAGGAGAAGCGGGGGTTCCTTTCTTTAGTATCTCAGGTTCGGAATTCGTGGAACTCTTTGTCGGTGCAGGGGCAGCCCGAGTGCGGGATCTGTTTGAACAGGCCAAGAAAAAAGCCCCCTGTATTATTTTTATCGATGAATTAGACGCGATCGGTAAATCTCGCGCTAACGGTAATTTTATGGGGGGTAACGATGAACGGGAACAGACTTTAAACCAATTATTGACGGAAATGGACGGTTTTAACGCTGGTGATGCGACGGTGATCGTGCTGGCCGCCACTAATCGCCCCGAAACTCTTGATCCCGCCCTTTTACGCCCCGGCCGTTTTGATCGCCAAGTGTTAGTTGATCGCCCCGATCTGGCTGGACGCTTAAAAATCCTCGAAATCTACGCAGGTAAGGTAAAATTAGGCTCGGATGCAGATTTAAAACAGATTGCTACCCGTACCCCCGGTTTTGCTGGTGCTGACTTAGCTAATCTAGTCAATGAGGCCGCTTTATTGGCAGCCCGCAATCAACGCAGCACCGTCGCCCAAGAGGACTTTAATGAGGCAATCGAGCGGGTAGTGGCCGGTTTAGAGAAGAAAAGCCGGGTTCTCTCGGAAAAAGAGAAGAAAATCGTCGCTTATCACGAAGTTGGTCACGCTCTCGTCGGTGCAGTTATGCCGGGGGGTGGTAAAGTTGCTAAGATTTCGATCGTGCCTCGCGGCATGGCAGCCCTCGGTTATACCCTGCAAATGCCCACGGAAGACCGTTTCCTTATGGATGATACGGAATTACGCGACCAAATTGCTACTCTTTTAGGCGGTCGGGCTGCCGAAGAAATTATCTTCGGTAGTATTACTACTGGGGCCGCTAATGACCTGCAGCGGGCGACAGACTTGGCCGAACGCATGGTGACAACCTATGGTATGAGTAAGACCTTGGGTCCCCTAGCCTACGAAAAAGGTCAACAGAATAGTTTTCTGGGAGATGGTATGATGAATCCCCGGCGTTTGGTGAGCGATGATACGGCCAAAGCGATCGATAATGAAGTGAAAGAGATTGTCGAAAATGGTCATCAGCAGGCCCTGGATATCCTGGCTCAAAATCGCGATTTGCTCGAAGAAATTGCCCAAGAAATCCTCAGTAAAGAGGTGATTGAAGGGGAACAATTGCAAGCACTGCTCGAGCGCGTTAAACCCCTCGATCGAGAACCTGTTACTGTTTAGATTGATTTGATTTTTGCCTTACCCCATCTTGAACAAAGATGGGTTTTTTGCCATTATACTAAATCTGATTATTAAAAACTGATTATTCATTCTTCCTTTTGCCTCTCCGCAGTCCCAGAACCCCAAAAGTTCCAATTAATCTTAACCCCTATTAGAGATTAATACTTTGTAGGGTTGATTCATGAATCAACCCTACAGCGTTCCCATTAATCTTAACCCCTATTAGAGATTGAAACTTGCAGGCAAAAATCAGCGATACTGATATTGAGATCACGATGGTGAATCCAGAAGAGCTAAAGGAGACAGAAAATGGCTAACGAAACCGTCACTTATTCCCTAGAAGCAGTTCTGACAAGGATTGAGGGGAAAATCGATTCTCTGGAAAAACGGATCGATGAGAGATTTGATCAGGTAGATGAGAGATTTGATAAGATAGAAGAACGGTTGACGAAAGTGGAAATAGGACAAGTCGAACTCAAAGGGGAGATTAAAGCCTTGGATGAGCGACTAACCACAGAAATTAAAGGGTTAACTGCAAGAGTTGCCTATCAGGAATTTACCAATCGGGGGATTCTCATCGCTCTGATTGTGGCCATTTTAGGAGGGGCTGCTAAACTTTTTGGTTTTTTCCCCAATCCCTAACAGCGATCGCCCTAAAATGCTGTAGAATTAACTTGACAAATATTAAAACGCAGCCAAAGACTCTCTGGGAAATGCAGTTAAATAATTGGATGGCGACCTAAAAATATGAGTGAATTAACTATTCGTCCAGCTAAAATTAGTGGTGTCATCCCAGATTCGATCGCCGCCGAGGTAGGTTTTGAAATCGGGGATTCGCTCGTCTCTATTAATGGTAATCGTCCCCGGGACTTAATCGATTATCAATTTTTATGTGCCGATGAATTTTTAACCCTAGAAGTGCTTGATAGTCAGGGCAAAACTCACCAAGTAAAAATCGAAAAAGATTATCATGAAGACTTAGGTTTAGAGTTTGAAACTGCCCTTTTTGATGGCTTAATTCAGTGTAATAACAAATGTCCTTTTTGCTTTATCGATCAACAACCAGAGGGCAAAAGAGAAACTTTATACTATAAAGATGATGACTATCGCTTAAGTTTTCTCTATGGCAGTTATTTAACCTTAACTAATCTCACCTCAAAAGAATGGCAGCGGATCGAAAAGATGCGGATATCACCGCTTTTTGTGTCCGTTCATGCCACGGAACCCGATCTGAGAATTCGTCTCTTAAAAAATCACCGCGCTGGTCAAATTTTAGACCATTTAAAGTGGCTACAAGCGAGACAATTACAAATTCATGCACAAGTGGTAGTTTGTCCCAATATTAATGATGGAATTCATCTCGAAAGAACCCTGTTAGATCTGGTTTCTTTTCATCGGGGAGATATTCCCTGTGTGGAGTCGATTGCCGTAGTTCCCGTGGGATTAACCCGCTTTCGTCCCCAAGAAGATGAATTAATTCCCGTTAGTCAAGAAAAAGCGCGAGAAGTTATTGAACAAGTCCAAACTTTACAGAAAAAATTTCGTCAAGAATTTGGCAGTAATGTGCTGTGGTTAGCCGATGAATGGTTTTTAATTGCCCGAGTCGATTTACCCCCTCAATCTCACTACGAAGACTATCCCCAAATCGGTAACGGAGTTGGCTCTATTCGTCAATTTATTAGGGATTTTCAGAAGACAGCCAAGAAGTTATTGCCTGCTCAAATTAGTCCCTCTAGACGGTTGGTATGGGTAGTGGGCAATGCGGTAGAACAAGCTTTTCAACCCCTAGTTAAACAGTTAAATAAGGTGCAGGGTTTAACCGTGGAATTAGTGGCTTTAAATAGTGATTATTGGGGGCAGGAAATCACGGTTACGGGTTTATTAACCGGGCAAGATATTCTCAAAGGATTACAAGGTAAAAATCTTGGGGATGGGGTTTTATTACCTTCTCTCATGCTTAAGCATGGGGAAGCGGTATTTTTAGATGATATCACCCTAGAAACTGTTATTAATCAGTTAAGAGTCCCTATTTATCCAGTCCTGGGAGTGGAGGAATTAATTAAAACTTGTCTTACTCTCAATCCTTTCTCTGACTTTCTCTCACATATAGGTGAGCAGTAAAAGTTATTAAAAGAGGGCGAATGCAATTCGCCCCTACAATAATATTATTGCGCCAATGGTAGGGGCGCATCGCGTGCGCCCAAAATGTAATATAGATATTTCGACCAAATTGATTTGAGTTTTTACTGAGCGGTATTAAGTAGAAAATTGCCGTTTTCTTGGCACTGATTACTGTTTATGGTAATCGGATTGGGTGCATCTCCTATCTGTGACTTTTTCTCACATATTGGTGAGCAGTAAAAGTGATTAAAAGAGGGCGAATGCAATTCGCCCCTACAATAATATTATTGCGCCAATGGTAGGGGCGCATCGCGTGCGCCCAAAATGTAATATAGATATTTCGACCAAATTGATTTGAGTTTTTAGTGAGCGTTATTAAGTAGAAAATTGCCGTTTTCTTGGCACTGATAACTGATAACTGATTACTGATAACTGTCTTAGCCGATTTCCACATTACCAGTCCCTTGAAACATCAGCCAAGAGAGGAAAAAATTAGCCACAAAAATCGCCAATAAAGAAGTTACCACAGCCGTGGTAGTGGATTGACCAACTCCTTTAGCACCGCCGGTGGTGGTTAAACCCCAACTGCAACCGATAATGGCAATTAAAATCCCAAAAATTAGGGACTTTAACATAGAACTAATTAAATCCCATGTTTGTAGAAAATTTTGGGCTGATTGTAAGAATAGGGAATAGGAAACACCGTAAAGACTATCAGAAATCAATAAACCACCCAGTAATCCCGTGACTAAAGAGATAATAGTGAGCAGGGGTAACATTAAACTACAGGCAATCACCCGGGGAATGACCAAATAATCGATCGGATCGGTTTTTAAAATATATAAAGCGTCAATTTGTTCTGTTACTCGCATTGTACCAATTTCGGCGGCAAAAGCCGAGCCAACTCTTCCCGCCACCACCACTGCGGTTAAAACCGGGGCTAATTCCCTGGTTAAAGCCAAGGAAAGGACTCCCCCAACAAAACTACCCGCCCCAAAAAAAATAAATTCTCTGGCTACCTGAATAGTGAAAACCATACCCACAAAAGCAGCAGTAATTAGGGCAATTGTCAAGGATTCTGGTCCAACAATGCTCATTTGTTCGAGAGTATTACGCCGGTGGATTTTGCCATTAAGAATATGTAAAAAAGTTTGTCCCGCTAACAAACCGGCAGCGCCCAAACGCTGAAACCATAAACTTAAACCACTGGCAGCATCACTTTTCCTTGGCATTTGTCGAGGGACTATCGCTAAAATTTAACTTATTATAGGCGAGAATTCCCTATGATACTAAATCCGTTGAGTAACGCACAGAAAACGGGTTTCTCCGAGAAACCCGTTTTCTACTCATGTATGATTATCCCTCGATTGTGGGGACTTGCTTTGATGCCACTCGATCGAGGGATAAGAAACTATGGTTTTGTGCTGCCAGCAGGGGATAATAGAATTTCCAGTAGCCGTCAGCTATCAACCCTGATTCTTTATCCATGCCAGATTTACCGAAAATTATCCTGAGAAACCATAAAATTGATGCTGTTAAACGATTCCATCCTTGGATATTTTCCGGGGCGATTAAAGAGATGGAGGGGGAAGTCAAAGAGGGTGCTATCGTGGAGGTTTATAGCGATCGAGGCGAATATCTAGCCACTGGACTGTATAATCCCAGCAATATTGCCGTTAAAATTCTTTCTTTCCCAAAAGTCAGCGATATTGCTCAATTATTTCTCGAAAAATTCCAGAATGCCTATCAGCTGCGGCAACAAATCGGTTTAGTGGATAACCCGAAAACTAACTGTTATCGCTTAATTAACGCTGAAGGAGACGGTTTACCCAGTTTAATCGTCGATTGGTACAATGGCACGGCGGTTATTCAAGCTTATTCCCTAGCTTTATACCAACGTCTCGATCTGATTGTCGATTGTCTGAAAACTATCTACGCTGACAATTTACGGGCAGTTTACGATAAAAGTGCCGCAGTTTTAGCGAAAAGCGCCCATATTTCCGAAAATAAATACTTATTTGGTCAAAAAACCAGCGATGAGGTGTTAGAATCTGGCCATCGCTTTATTATTGATTGGGAAAAAGGACAAAAAACGGGATTTTTCCTCGATCAAAGGGAAAATAGAGCCTTATTATCTCAATATTCCCATAATAAACGGGTTTTAAACACTTTTTCTTATTCTGGAGGCTTTTCCGTCTATGCTATGCAAGCGGGGGCTGCCCTAGTCGATTCCGTTGATAGTTCCCACGGTGCGATCGATCTTACCGAAAAAAATATCGCCCTGAATAATCTCGGTGAAGTTCCCCATCAATCCTACAGTGCCGATGTTTTTAACTTCCTGCGCGACTGTCAGGAGGATTACGATCTGATTGTCCTCGATCCCCCCGCTTTTGCCAAAAGTATCCAATCCCGTCATCAGGCGGTTATGGCTTATAAAAGATTAAATTACCAAGCTTTCCAGAAAATTCGCCCCCAAGGTATTATTTTCACCTTTTCCTGTTCCCAAGTGGTTAACGAAGAACATTTTCAGGGGGCTGTCATGGCTGCCGCTATTGAATCGGCTCGCCCAGTGCGAATTTTAGCACGTTTAAGCCAACCGGCCGACCATCCCACCAGTATCTATCACTCGGAAGGTTCCTACCTGAAAGGATTGGTTTTAGCGGTGGATTGATGGAAAATTAAACGATTACCATCCGGATCATAGATGTAGATTTCCGGACCGTGGGAAGCTTGGCTAATTTCTCCCCTAGCACCATAGCCGATTTCGCTCCAATGCTCAAGGGCTTTTTCGAGACTCTCCACCTCGAAACAAATGCTCATGCCACTGCCCCTAGAATCGCCAAATTCGTCTCTGTGGGACTCTTTAGGGCAAAAAAGACCTAACTTAAGGTTAATCAGCCTAAATTCCGCATAAACGTCGGCAAGGTAGGGGTTTGGTTCCTGTTGCAACAGTTGACGATAAAACTGCACCGAGCGATCGAAATTACTCGTGCCTAGGGCAATAAAAGCCTCTGTGTAATTGAATGGACTATCGGGGGGGTTATTCATTGGAGTTGGCAAGCTTTTTCAGTGATCGGTAAACAGTAAACTGATAACTGAATAACTGATAACTGTTTACTGATTCAAGATTGATGCTGCTACCGTTGTGGTTGACAATCTTTTGGCTAAAGTTCCACCAATGAAAGTATCTTCGGGTGGACATTGCTACTATTTATTGAATTTTAACATTTAATTTATAGGTGGCATTGCCGCGAGTTCCTCCTACAATTATTTCATAATTTCCAGTAGCAGGTAATTTTAGACTAGATTGGGTAGCTTCTGTTGTCAATATTTCCCCATTCGGTGCAATCACATCAAATACGGCGTTATTTTCTAAGGATGTAATTTTCAGATCCATTCTCTGTCCTTGATTTGCTCTTAAGAGATAAATATTTCGACTCCCTCGCACAACCGATTGATTGACGGTGGCGCTATTAGTCCCTGGTGCAAACCAGATTTGAGACAATAAACAAGGTTGTCTTTGATAAACTTCTCGTCCCGTATTCAAAGAATCTGCGGTTAATGTCCAGATTGCTTGAGTTTTTTGGGTGTCTAACTCAATTTTTGTCGTGATATTTAAGTTTAACTGATTCCCCTTTTTTGTTCCTTGTAAGGTTTGAGTATAGGAACTATAATAAGCTGCTTGTTCATTATGAATTGTAGCTTCTACCCGACCCGTGACTTGATTTCCCTGAATATAAATCCTCGCGGTAGCATCCAGATTATCATTAGCGACCGAAAAACAATAACCTTGAATCGAAGAAGTGCTAGACGCTTGAGCAACTTGTCGGGGGGAATGATTTGCTATCCCTGGTGTAACATTGACTAAACTTGCAAAAATGACTAGACATCCTAATAATTTCATCATCATCGGAACCATTCCAAGTTTTCACTAATACTAAACTAATTATCGCCCTAGCCACCATATTTAGGAGAAGTTCATTTATGAACTATTTTACCCGATTTTAAAGCATTTTGGTCTGTTTTTTTCCTCCGTTGATTAAGATTCTTCGATTTTACTATTATGGACCCTAACCCTAGAAAAATTAGAGCGGCTGTTACCGAAGGTTCAAAAACAGTTACCGGTGAATTTTGCATTAGATGTAATGTGCTTTCTATTTGGATGTTATAATCAGCTAAAGTTCGCCCCTCTTCTAAAACCCGCCAATTCAAAAATGGATTTTAGGTTCGATCCCCCCTTAGTCCCCCCTTGATAAGGGGGGTGCCGATCCCCCCTTAGTCCCCCCTTGATAAGGGGGGCATCTGATAATTTTTAACGCCTACCTACTTAATATTTCGCTAATCTCATCCAATTGGAAAGGCAAGATTTGAGAAAAAAAGTAGAAGTTAAGGAACGCGGAGCATTCGTTCTTCGATTTCTTGCCAGACGGTAGGGGAAATATTAACAGCCACTTTTTGGCAGTCGAGAATCAGGTGATTAATATAAAAATAATGCTTGTTTATATCGTCAAATTTGTAGGTGGATAACTTAAGTAATTTAGGCGTTAAATTAAAAGCAGTATTCCACCTTTTAACTAATCGATCAGCAAATTCTTGATGTTCTTTTTTAGTTGCTTTATCATCAGGAATAATTTGTTTGAAAGCTTCTAAATCAGCGATTAATTGGGAAAAATTAACCTTAGAAATAATTCGATTCTGAGCAAATAAGTTAACTAACTGGACAAACTCATCGATGAGTTTGGGGGTAAAGAAGATACGGGAGATTTTGTAGGTGATCTCGGGGGCGTAGGCGTTGGCGATGTAGATGCTGTTGGTGATGGCGATACCGATGAAGTTGGCGTTGGCGGTAACAATGAAGTTGGCGTTGGCGGTGACGTTGGCGTTGGCGATGAAGAGCCAATAGGCGATCGCTCTTCTTCCTACAGGTTTAATCGGACTATCAACAGAATCTTTAGTCATCTCATCAGCCCATTGTAAAATCGGCACGAATTTTTGACTGAGGGGCGTTTTAAGATAATTATGGGCTTCTTTCTCCATTGCTAATAACAATTTATCGGCTTTCCCTCGCATCAAACCCGCCACTAACAAAAACACCTCTTCCCAACGAGTTTCTGTTATATGATTCTTAACTGTTTCTTCAATCAAATCATTATCATAGATATACTGAGCCGTGAGGTATTCCTGAAGGGTTAAATGAGAAAAAGAATAGATATCTCTCGCCCGCTCTACTAAAATTCCCTGTTCAATTTCAATGGTTTTTAATACTTTTTCTCCGTCCAGATGTTGCGGAGCATTTAAGTTTTGTTTAAGGTGATCTTTAATTTGCTTAACAACTTCTCGTTTTTCTAGAAAAAGTTTATCTGCTACAAAATTCTGATAAGCAATTTCAGATAGCAAAATTTCTTCTTGCTCAATACTGAGATTTTCATAAACTAAACCGCGATTAGGTAAACGTTTTTCGGCTGACCATTTTTCCAATAAAATTCGTAACGCATCTTGATAAAGGCGACTGCGATTTGTGGGAAAAGATTGATTTTCATCATAAACTAAACACAAAAAAGTCAACAATAACGGTGTATGGGCTAACTCTTTTGCACTTTTATACTCCTCCTTTTGCAACAGTTCCCAACAATTTTTAGCCGTCTCATTTTTGCGATCTAATTCCGAACTAAACCAATGTTCAATAAAACTTTGAATTTGCTGATCATCAAATTCGACAATTTCAATATCGGTAAATCGTCGAAGATGAGTTCTAGCAGCAGTGCGGCAGGAGAGAATAAAACGATTTTTATGATACCTATCTACAAAATCTTTAATTTTCTCGATTACATTATAAACATTAGCTGTTGGCACTTCATCCAAACCATCTAATAAAATTAGTAATTCCCCTTTTTCTAGTTTATTGCTAATATTTTTTTCCACATTGGGAAAACCACAGATTTTAAACTCCTCTTCAATTAATACCTGAATATTAATCTCGTTTTCTTTAAAGTTTTTCAACTCCAGTAAAACAGGTGTTAGAGAATGCTGATAACTGTCTTTATTTCCCTTGAGAGCTTCTAAACCAACTTTTCGCAAAAATGTAGATTTACCAATACCAGGATCACCAAGTACCATTAAATATTGTTCTTGATTAGCCAAAAGTAAACCATCTTTTTTACCATCATCCCTAAAGTTAAATCGTCGCTGCTTACTCTCACGATATTTATTTTCTAAATTTTCATCATAATAATCCCTGACTAAATTTCCTAAACATTTGACATTAATATAAATTGACTCCAAATCCATCGGCTTAGACATTTTTAAAACCTTAATCATGCCGTGCCGATCCCAGTAACGTTGAGTATATTCCCGTAAAAAAAGATACTTTCCCTCTTTGAAAAGCTGTCCGACATCTTTATTCAATAACTCATTTTTATTAATACCCTCCCACCCCGATTTAATCATTTGACCAATAAAATTATTAGTCAATGCCGTTACAATGGTTGTTTCAATTCCTGTCATAACTTAACCCCTGTAAACCCTCTGAAGTTCAGTATAAGCCAGAAAGCGGGTTTCCCAACAACTCAGAAACCCGCTGGCTCTTTTGGATTTGGTGGGTAAAATGTATTCTGAGATATAGTCCTGCTGGCGAGGGAGTGGAGGGAACCACTCCAGACACAGAGGACACAAAGATCGATCGATCATATAGTAAGTTAAACTTATCACACAGAACCTAGAAGAGCCCAGAGAGGGGAGAGGAGAATAAATAAAAATAATCTCCTGAATCCCGACTCCTGAATCCTGATAACTGATTAAATGCCGTGACTTTTGCCGATTACCCAATGACGAC
>NZ_JADBUZ010000078.1:0-5720 GCF_020245305.1 Microcystis sp. M20BS1
GATAGTTTGTGCCGCTTAAATAAAGAGGTTTTGATAACCAAATTAAAGCAGCTCTAAAGAGTTTTGAGTTAAAAGTTAAACTTCAAGTTTTCATTCAGGACGAATGTACTGATTAACTATTTTTTTGGGGAAAATTAGTTAGCCCATTATTATAACATATAATTAATTTGCAAGAGTTCTATAGTACGAGAATGGCTCTTATCGACTTTGTGTGATCAGTTTAACGATGTAGTAGCGATCGATCTTTGTGTTCTTCGTGTCTTTGTGGTTCCTGACCCAGAGAGCCGATAAACCAGCGCAAGAGGGCAAAATCTTGATAAACTGAGGGGATAACTATTCTAGACCATTCCCATGACCACTCACTTTATTAGTGCCGAAATCGACCTACAGGAAACCCCGCAACAACTGCAGCAAGAAATCGAAAAAGAATTAGCCAAACGCGGTGAACCCTTGCGCTGGGCAATCACAGAAGTGGATACCGAGAATAATCAAGTCAAAGTCGAAGCGATTGTCACCACTGCCTCGTGAATTCCCGTCCCTATACCGCCGTACTAATTATTCCCACCGGCATCGGGGCAGCGATTGGCGGTTATGCTGGGGATGGCATTCCCGTGGCCAGAGCGATCGCCCAAGTTTGTGATCGCCTAATTACCCATCCTAATGTCCTCAACGGCGCACAACTGTACTGGCCTTTGGACAACACCTACTATGTAGAGGGTTACGCTTTAGATCGTTTTGCCCGGGGGGATTGGGGATTAAGTCCCGTCCATCAAAATCGCATCGGGTTACTATTCGATCGCGCCATTGAATTTGACCTCTTGCAAAGACACCTTCAGGCTGCCGATGCTGTCCGGGCCACCCTAGGCTTAGATCTGACCGATTACCTTGTCACCGATGCCCCCTTAAATGTGCAGTTGCGAGAGGCAGCCTCCGGGGCCAGTTGGGGAACAATTGGCAATCCCGACAGCTTGCTGCGGGGGGCAGAAAAACTGATTAACCAAGGCCGGGCGGAAGCGATCGCCATTGTTGCCCGTTTTCCTGACGATCCCGATAGCATTGCCCTGGCTAATTATCGCCATGGTCAGGGGGTGGATCCCCTTGCCGGGGCCGAAGCGGTAATTTCCCATCTGGTGGTGCGACAATTCCAAATACCGGCGGCCCACGCCCCCGCTTTAAGTCCGCTGCCCCTCGATCCGCAACTTTCCCCCAAGGCCGCGGCCGAAGAAATCGGTTATACTTTTTTACCCTGCGTTTTGGTGGGTTTGAGTCGCGCCCCCCAATTGGTCAAGCAGCCCAGTCCCGATGCTATTTGGAGCCGGGAGGTGGACGCGCTGATCGTTCCCGCCAGTGCCTGCGGCTCCAGCACAGTTTTTAGTTTTTGTCAAGAAAAAAGTGTACTGATTGCTGTCGAGGAAAATAGTACAAGAATGAAGGTGGCCCCGGAACCCCTAGGGGTGAAAGCAATTAGGGTACACTCATATACAGAGGCGATCGGTGCGATCGTTTGTCAACGGGCAGGGGTTAGCCTAGCATCTCTTCGCCCTAATTTACACTCTTTACGCTGTTTATCCGAGAATCCGTGACTAATTCCCCTAATTCCGAATTTGATCCCCTGACACGCACACAAGTCCTCACCATTATGGCGGTAACGGCGATTATCTTGCTGGTAGTCGCCAAAGTCTGGCAATATTTCGGTGCGATCGCTATTCCCGCAATTCGCTGGACTCTCCCGGATTTCCTGTTCGGATTAGCCTTAGCGGGGGCAATTAGTGGAATTAGTGGGCTTCTATATCGTTTTTGGTCTAGTTATCGCCATAGTGCTAACTCTTACTTAGAATTAGTCATTAAACCTTTAGCTTGGCCCGATTTAATTTGGATTGGATTACTGCCGGGGTTAAGTGAAGAATTATTATTTCGCGGGGTGATTTTGCCGGCTTTGGGCTTAAATATCTTTGGTTTAACCGTTTCTAGTCTAATTTTTGGTATCCTCCATTTTAGCGGTTCCCAACAATGGCCCTATGTTATCTGGGCAACTGTTGTCGGTTTTGCCCTCGGTTATACCGTCATCATCACCGGTAATTTATTAATCCCGATCCTCGCTCATATTATCACCAATCTCCTCGCTAGTTTTCTCTGGAAATTACAGCATAGTAATCAGTAATCAGTAATCAGTTATCAGTTATCAGTTATCAGTTATCAGTTATCAGTTATCAGTTATCAGTTATCAGTTATCAGTTATCAGTTATCAGTGACTACTCCTGTCTCCTATAAAAAAAATGGAAGTGCAATTTCGCGAATTTAATCCTTTTGATGTCTGGTTTTGGCTGGAATTTTCGACAGTTCCCTCGAATATGGAACAGCAGTATGTAGAAGAAGTTTTTGCTTCTTGGTTTTATTTGGGTAAATTAGGAGCTTTCAATGCCGAAAACCTACAGGTACAGGAGGTGGGAGTCGATATTAGTTATATGGAATACGATCCAGATATAGCCGAAAATGCCTTTATGTCACCGATGCACAATATGACCGATTTTGAATACTTAGGTACTTGGGGACGTTGCTGGTTTGATCTCGGTACTAGCGATCTTATTGCTTTGGATATTTTAATCAATGCCTTGACCCAATTAAGTAAGGATTTTGTCGATATTAAACGTTTAATTATCGGGGGAGAAAATCAAGATTGGCCAGTTGGCGATCGCAGTAATTATCTCTTTAGCGAATAATTAGGGTTTACTAAAAAAGTTTCTTGGTGGAGTCAGTATTCTCCGAGTCAGGAGTTTATTTTTATTTATTCTCCCCACACCCTACACCCCACACCCCACACCCCACTTCCCACACCCCACTTCCCACACCCCACTTCCCCACTTCCCCACTTCCCCACTTCCCCACTTAACAACATCTATGCTTAATCTCGTCTCCCTTCCAGAAATTCCCGCCGCTGCTTGGAAACGTCCTCTAGGCAAAGGTTGGGAAAAACCCTACAGCGTCCGCTACGCCAGCAATTTAGATGATGGTCCTTGGCATGGGATGCCTCTGGGGGGATTTGGGGCCGGTTGCATCGGACGTTCCCCCAAAGGTGACTTTAACCTCTGGCATCTGGACGGCGGTGAACACAGTTTTAATAGCCTTGCAGCCTGTCAATTTAGCATTTTTGAACAAACAGAAGACGGAAACGCCCAAGCCTACGCTATGGCGACGGAAAGCCCGACGGATGGAACTTTATCGCGCTGGTCGTGGTATCCAGCCGAAAAGGGAAACTATTCGGCCCTTTATCCCCGCAGTTGGTACGAGTATAAAGATGTTTTTCAGACTCAATTAATTTGCGAACAATTCTCACCAGTTTGGGCGCATAATTATCAAGAAAGTAGTTATCCTATTGCCCTATTTGAATGGACGGCCCATAATCCCACCGATAAACCAATTACTATTAGTATTATGCTGACTTGGCAAAATACAATCGGTTGGTTTACTAACGCAATTAAATCCCCAGTGGTTAAGGTGAGAGATGATGGTAGTCCCGTCTATGAATATCAATCAAAATGGGGGGAAAGTGAGGGTAATTATAATCAATGGATTGTCGATAATTTCCGCGTTGGCTGTCTAATGCGTCGAGATTACGAAAATCCCGGGGAAGGGGATGGACAGATGGCGATTGCCAGTATCACTAATCCGAGTCTAGAGGTATTCTATCTGGGTAAATGGAACCCTGCTGGCGATGGGGGCGAAGTTTGGGATTATTTCGCCATGAATGGCTCTTTACCGGATATTGAGGACGAAACCCCTGCCGAAAAAGGGGAACAAACGGCCACGGCCATGGCGATTCGTTTTACCATTCGTCCGGGGAAAACTCGCAAAATTCCCTTTATTTTAGCTTGGGATTTACCCGTCACCGAATTTGCCCAAGGAATTAACTATTATCGTCGTTATACGGACTTTTTCGGTCGCAATGGTCAAAATGCTTGGGCGATGGTACGCACGGCTTTAAAACACGGCGATACATGGCGAGAAAATATTATTAACTGGCAAAAACCGATCCTAGAACGCAGCGATCTGGCCGATTGGTTTAAAATGGCTTTATTTAACGAATTATACCTGCTTACGGACGGCGGTACTCTCTGGACGGCCGCCACGGAACAGGATGCCATCGGTCAATTTGGGGTCTTAGAATGTATTGATTATCGTTGGTATGAAAGTCTTGATGTGCGTCTCTATGGTTCCTTTGGGTTATTGATGTTATGGCCGCGCTTAGAAAAGGCCGTCATGGAAGCTTTTGCGAGGGCAATTCCCAGCAGTGACGACACTCCTCGGATTATTGGATATAACCAAGCTAGTGCCATTCGTAAGGCCAAAAATGCCACTCCCCACGATTTAGGCGCCCCCAATGAACACCCTTGGCAAAAGAGCAATTACACCAGTTATCAAGATTGTAATCTCTGGAAAGATTTAGGCAGTGATTTTGTTTTATTAGTATATCGGGATTATTTATTAACGGGGGCTAAAGATGAGGATTTTCTGCGGGAATGTTGGCCGTCAATTGTCCTGACTTTGCAATATTTAAAAACCTTTGACCTTGATAACGATGGCATCCCCGAAAATTCCGGCGCACCAGACCAAACCTTTGATGATTGGCGTTTACAGGGAATTAGTGCCTATTGTGGTGGTTTGTGGATAGCGGCACTAGAAGCGACGCTTAAAATTGGGGCAATTCTTGGAGAAGATACGGCAATTTTTGCCAGTTGGTTACAGCAATCTCGCGCTATTTATCATCAGACTCTCTGGAATGGAGAATATTATAATTTAGATAGTGGCAGTGGTTCCGATGTGGTGATGACTGACCAATTATGCGGTCAATTTTATGCCCGTTTATTGGCTTTGCCAGATGTGGTAGAAAATCAATACACGCAATCAGCTTTAAGTAAGATTTATCAGGCTTGTTTTCTCAAGTTTCATGGGGGAAAATTTGGGGCGGCAAATGGGTTAAAACCCGATGGTACTCCCGAAAATCCCGAGGCAACTCATCCCTTGGAAGTTTGGGTAGGAATTAATTTTGGGTTGGTGGCTTTTTTACTACAAATGGGAATGGAAAAGCAGGGATGGCAAATTACGGAAGCAGTGGTGAAACAAGTCTATGAAAATGGCTTACAATTTCGCACCCCGGAAGCGATTACATCGGTGGGAACTTTTCGCGCTTGTCATTATTTACGCGCCATGGCTATCTGGGCTATCTATGGGGTTTTGGGTGGTGATTCGGTAGTAATGATGGCGGCTTAATCCTTTGCCAGGTGTGCATTGTAGTCATGGATAAAATACCAAAGGGTTCCCCAACGTGATTCTCCATTTTTTTAGAGAAAGATAGACTCTCTGTCACCAACCGAGAAATCCTTTGTCGAAAGGTATTATTTAATCTTTCAATATGATTAGTTTGACCAGTTTCTTTCCCGACTGGTCGATGACGTTTACTGGGAATTACTGTCTTATATGACTCCCAAAAGTCTGTGTAAGCAACTGCACATTGTCGGTAAACGCCTGGTAAACTGGCCCCAAAGTTTTTTGGCTGATTGACGACTCCTATCTCCGCGCATAGCAACCAATAATTTCCCTTGTATTTCTATCAATTAACCGCCAAATATAGACCTTTATCGTCTTAGAAAAAACAAAAGACTACATTTCATCACATTCTATAACCAATTTACCTTTTGGTTTGTCCGAAACCTTTATTTGAC
>NZ_JADBUZ010000079.1:0-4777 GCF_020245305.1 Microcystis sp. M20BS1
CTTGTTGGGTAAGACTTTTAGACTTTTTGTCAATCAAAAAGTACCAGGCATGGGAGTGATCAGGGGGAAAATCCCTGGACTTTTTCCCTGAAAATTAGGTAATTGGCCACCTCAAAACTGGTAAAACCCCACACCCCACACCCCACACCCTGCCACCAGGAAAAACTTTTTCAGTATACCCTACCTAGGGGTGCATCTGATTTTTGTCAATCTACCCAGTGGGGATTTTTCCAAGGAAACTATCTTCTAAAATTCGCGCTTAATGGCGATTTTTTCCTCAATCCCGCCGCAGATTAGCTTTTGCAGTGGGATGCTTAGATGCGGTTGTTCATACATTCGTACTAATTTAAGGATGACTGATCATTGTTGATTGTCGTTATTTCTGCACATCTGAGATGCTCCCAGAAAGTCCGGACAAGCTAAGAGAAGATTTTAGTTTCAATCTGGTCATGACAAAACTACCTGAAACTTCAGGAACTGTCCTTGCTATTATCTTTTTGGTTGTCAATCTTTCCCAACTGCTTCGGCAGTTTTTTTGGGCTTTTTTTGTCTTTCTGGCTTTTTTGCGAACAAATGAACTAAGATAGTCCTTCTCTTTAATAAAAATTATGTTTAAAGTTGTTTTGCCTAAGTAAAACTTATCAATTGGGCGACAAATCAGTGGCATTCAATAGCATGATTTCTGGAGCGAATTTTTCAGCAGCCCCTATCTGCAAGGAGAGAGTGAAACGGCTCTCTCCTTAATTATGGCTATTCGTCGTCGTCGCTGGCGCCAACTTGCTTGAGATGAATATGTTTTCTCCCCAAAGTAATTTCAAATTCATCTCCCGGTTTGAGTCCCATTTTTTTGGTGTAGGCCGAACCGATCAGGAGATTATTATTTGATTGGACACTGATCCGGTAGCTGGCCGAGCGCCCACCTCGTCCATGACCATTGGCACTGCTATCTAAGTCAATTCCCTCAGCATCGATTAAAGCATTGAGAAATTTCATCATATTAACGCGTTCAATACCATTTTTTGTCATGGTATAGTAGCCGCATTCCCGGGCTTTTTCCTCTTTGCTGAGGTTGCCTAGCTGTTTAACTTTCTCAATTAGTTCGAGGCCAGTCAGGGGTTCTGGATTAGTAGTTGTGTTCATTTAAGTTTGCAGTAGATAAGTAAAGGTTAGGGTCATCAAGGCTAGTCGAGGAGAATTGCTCCCCCTGACCAGAAACAATCGGGTTACGATTGATCTCTACACTTATCTTACACGGTATAAACTAAAAATTATCACTTGCTTGAGGAAATTGATTGTAATTGATTAGACTCTATCTCTCGATCAAAATCTTAACAGAATTTATCAATGTTGATCGAGATGCCGGGGTAAGGGAGGTTAGCCTTTCTGTCATCAATGAGAGCAGGGGCTAGGATAGAGATAAAGAGGTAAAAATGAGGGATAATGAAGCTAACAACTAGGGGTCACTATAGTGTTAAAGCCTTGCTGGATCTTAGTTTACAACCGAGGGGAACTCCCGTATCGGTAAAATCGATCGCCCTGCGTCAAGATATCCCGGCTGCTTATCTAGAGAAATTGCTGATAGAAATGCGACGAGCGGGGTTAGTTCGTTCCTTTCGGGGATCGCAAGGGGGTTATCAATTGGCCAGGCCGGCAAATCGGATCTCGTTGGGGCAAATTTTGGAGGCAGTGGGAGAGACGATCGAGCCATTATCAGGCTATCATCCCAGGGACGAACAGGCAGAAGATTGGGTGACATTTACTATCTGGAAACACCTCCACGAGAAATTAAAAGAGGCCCTGGGGAAGATTACCTTAGCCGATTTATACTACGATGCGCGTAGCTGGATCGCCGCTAGGGGAGAGGAAACCAGCTTTATTGTTTAGTAGTTTAGAAGTTATGACAGCAACAAAACAAGCAAAGATTTATGGGGGAGGTTGTCACTGTGGAGCGATCCGTTTTCAAGTGGCGATCGAGCATGATCAAGCTCTAGACTGTAATTGTTCGATTTGTCAGAAAAAAGGTTTTCTGCATCTGATTGTTCCTTCAGCACAATTTACCCTCCTAAGCGGTGAAGATTTTTTAAGTACCTATACATTTAATACCCACACAGCCCAACATTATTTTTGTCGTGTTTGTGGTATTCATCCTTTCTATCGTCCCCGCTCCCATCCTGACGCTATAGATATAAACCTGCGCTGTTTGGATGGCAATGTCTTGGAAGATTTTCAGATCCAGTTCTTTGATGGGGCTAACTGGGAAGACAATATTGAGAAAATTCGGGCTATCGATGGGAAAAGGGAGTAATTGTGAAGGGAACGGCAACGGCGATCATTTTAGTATTAGGGGCAGTTTTAGATTATCTGGTGGGCGATCCTTGGGGATGGATTCATCCGGTGCAGGTGATGGGGGCGATTATTGCCGTGGCCACAAAAGTTATTCTTAATTGGACGCAGGAAAAAATTTGCCAACGTTTAGGGGGCATAATTCTGGGACTGGGTTTAATTATCTTGGCCGGGGTCTTAACTTGGCTAGGAATCCAATGGTTAGGTCAGGTCAATTTGCTGCTGAGTTGCCTAGTACAAATGATTCTCTTGGCCAGTTGTTTAGCCGGTAGAAGTTTACGCAGGGCTGCCGAAACCGTCATCGCACCTTTACAAGCGGAAAATATCACCTTAGCTCGTTGCCAACTAAGTTTATACGTTGGTCGCGACACAGATAATCTCGGCCAGGAAGAAATCCTTCGCGCCCTCTTAGAAACCGTCAGTGAAAATGGTGTGGATGGAGTTACCGCGCCGCTTTTTTATGCCCTTCTCGGTGCCTTTCTGGGGGTGGGACCAGTACCCCTCGCTTGCGCTTATAAAGCCGCTAGTACCCTCGATTCGATGATTGGCTATCGTCGGCCACCCTACACCCATATGGGTTGGTTTAGTGCCAAAAGCGAGGATGTTTTGACATGGCTACCCTGTCGTTTAACGGTCTTAACTCTCGCCCTAATTTCGGGCCGGCCGGGGCGAGTTTTAAGCATTTGTTGGCGCGATGCCCGTCGGGATCCTAGTCCTAATTCCGGTTGGAGTGAATGCGTCTATGGGGCGATTTTGGGGGTGCAATTGGGGGGAAAAAATCAATATCGAGGCCAGATTGTGGAAAAACCTTTATTGGGCGATAACCTCAACCCGATTACCGTCAAAACCGTCGAACAGGCTTTGAATTTAACTCGTACTTGTGTATTACTTTGGCTGGCGATCGCTGTCAGCTGCTTGATTGCTAGAGATTTTGCTCAATTTTAGCGACCAGAGGCGACGGCGTTGACGGGATTGACGCTGCCAGTAACGGATAATCAGGGAGAAGGTCAAGAATAGGGATTGCAGTATCTGTATCTGTCCGCAGATGCGTTGATAGTTTTGTCGGAGATAATAGGTTTTTGCCCCGGCGATGATAATATATTCTGGGGCGGGGTAAAAAATGTGGTGTAAACGTCGTTCCACCCGGTTTAAAATTTTGGTCACTCGCCCTAAAATTCGCCGCAATTGCCACAATTTCCAGACTAGAAAGCAATTAAATAAAGTTAAGCCTAGATTGAAGCCGAGGACAAAAAAGAACATGATCGAGGCGATGGTCGAGTTATGCCAATTTTAGCCTAGATTCCCGACTTGAAAGTGTCGGGGAAAGAAATCTAAGACTAAATCCGTTGAGTAACGCACAGAAAACGGGTTTCTCCGAGAAACCCGTTTTCTACTCATGCAAAAGGCAAAGATTTAGCGTCCGAGAGCGTGTAATCCGTTAATAATTTCGGCACAGCGCTCGGTAACTGCCTGTAAAGCTTCTCTTTTGCTAGAAATCGGTGGCGGCAGCACTTCTCCGATGCGAATAGTTAAGGGGATACTATGGGGAAAAGAAGAACCTTTTTGAAAAATCTTTTCTGTCCCCCACAAACTGACGGGTAGCAGGGGAACTCCCGCTTTAGCGGCAATCATCGCCGCGCCTAGTTTTGGTTGATGGATCAGTCCGTCCTCGGTGCGGGTTCCCTCCAGAAACACTCCCACTGCCCAGCCCGCTGCTAATGCTCCCATCGCCGCCCGAATGGCCCCGCGATCACCACTGCTGCGTTTGACGGGATAGGCCCCGTAAAGAGCGATCGCCTGTTTTAAAATCGGGATGGTAAATAATTCTTCTTTAGCCATATAAGCTACGGGACGACGCACGGCACAGGATAATAGGGGTGGATCGAAGTAACTGGCGTGATTGCAGACGATAATCAGAGGATGACGCTGAGGGACATTTTCCACTCCGTAAACGCGACCGCGAAAATAGCCGTGTAGGGTGGGGCTAACGATCGACCATTTAAAGAGATGATATAAAACTAAACTGGCAAAAGGTTCTCGCTCTTGAGGCTGGTTCATGACTGACAATTGTTCCCTAGACATGGAAAAGCCCTTGGGAGTCTTGCCGTGTTTCGACCCCAAGGACTTTGCTTTCTTCTCACTCCTCACACAATTAAAATATATAGCAATTTATAGGTTAGGGAAAGGTTAAGCGTGCCGCTTTCTTAACTGGCATAATTACCTACCTAGGGTTGAGAGCGGCAAAAGGATTAGCAAGATGTGTCATTGATTTTGCTTGGGTACTGAAAAAAGGGGTGGTGATTCGGTAGTAGTGATGGCGGCTTAATCCTTTGCTTTGCTGTGCATTGTAGTCATGGATAAAATACCAAAGGGTTCCCCAAGGTGATTCTCCATTTTTTTAGAGAAAGATAGACTCTCTCTCACCAGCCGAGAA
>NZ_JADBUZ010000008.1:0-7294 GCF_020245305.1 Microcystis sp. M20BS1
CGATTCAAAGCGGCGATCGCATCCTGATCAAGATGCCCGGCAACTTCCAAGATTTCTAAGGCTGTTGTGAGTTCCCCTTGGGCGATCGCGCACCTCAACCCGTCCGTGGCTTGCCTTTTTGCGAGTTTCGCGAAGATCCCACAGTTCTCACAACGATAGAGAGTTCTAATCGGCCCGTCCTCTACCAATTCGCTTGAATTCTGGCATCGTGGGCATTTTGCGGATGATTCCAGATTATGGTAGAATTTACCATAATGACCATTTCGCGATAAATCTTTTTCCTCGGTTGAGAAAACTTCATCAACTTCGCTAAAGTCTGGTAATTTGTTAAGTATCATTTGGTTTTTTGCCCGGCGTTAGTAGCGTCCGGGTTGTTTTTTAATAATATCAGTTATCAGTTAGCTGTCAGCTAATAACGAAAATTTAAATATAGTAAAATTCACCATAATAGAGATTCTTGTTACTTAAAAACCGCAACTTTTTCGATTTTGACTGATACCTAATAACTGATAACTGGCAACTGAAAATATTTACTAAGTTAGTCGGTAAATTCTCGATCAAATAACTCTCTTAGCACTTCATTGGCTCGATTTTGGAACCGTTTGGCTTTTTCCTCACTGCCAAACTTGGCCACGGGTAGGGCTAAAAAGCCTAAAAAACCGTTTTTGTAATTCCACTCGATATCGTAGAATCGATCGCCATTTTCATTTTGGTAAAAGTAGCGAGTATCGCTCAAAATTGCGGCTATTTCGTGTTTTTCCATTTTTTACTCCTATTTAGGGGGAATTTAACCCCCCAATTCCTAATTATTTAGAGCGCGAATTTTTTCTGGGCCGAGATGAACAGGGTGGTAGCGATCGCCCGACGATCCTCGTCAATCGCGCCTAGACTTTCAGCTTGTTGCAAACAAAACCCGTATAATTTCGCCATTTCTTGGATATAAGACGCAATTTCGCGCTTTTTATCGGCTGTTAGCTCACTCTCGCTGTTTTGCGGGCTGTTTTGAGTGATTACATGATTGGTGTTATGTACTGATTTGACTGGTATGGGTGACTCTGGGAGAGGCTGCCCTAAGCTGACCAGCGCGGGGTCTTCGATTAAGTTAAATTTTCCTTTTGAGTCAACCCCGACGGTTAAAGGGGAATTTTTGATCACATACTTCCGGGAATAGTCATCATCAACCCCGCGCCAGATAGGGAATTTTTCGTTAGTGTCACGATTGAGGCAATCAATCACTAAGCGCGGGCCGAAGCGTGTAGAGACTTCGCGGGGACGATCGAGCGCAATTGCTGAGATTAGCTTCATAATAGAGATATCCTTTTTTGGATGATAGGCGATCGCTTTTCTGATTGGTAGTCGAGAGCGGTCGCTTTTGGTTTATATCTTTAGTATATTTCTAGTCTCTTACTAAGTCAACTACCCATTAATTAGTATTTTACAGGTATTTTACTAAACCCCATTAGTTTATCTAATAAGTCTTGTACTTAGTAGTTTACAGGGTTAGACTTTAAAAGTAACGTATTAGTATTAAATCAATTAAAATCATGGCTACTGAGAATAGACCAGTATCCTGTTATCTCCCAAAAGATATAGAAGACAGCCTTACTAAGTATTGCACTCAAAACAATATCACTCGAAAAGATAAGGCCGGGAACATTCAACCGGCAATGGGAACCGCCATAGTAGAGATTCTCGAAACCTTTTTCGGAGATAGCCCTAGCAAGTTGCCCAACTTCGAGGAAAAGATCGACGCGGCGATCGAAGCTAAAATGAACGCGGCGATCGCTTCCCTACGCGCTGAATTGGTAGGAGAAATGGCATCAACGAAAAATAGGAGTTTAGGCAATGTCTAACGAAACCGTGACCTATTCCTTAGAAGCTGTTCTGACAAGGATCGAGGGGAAAATAGACAGCTACCAGAAAGATGTTAGCCAAAAATTCGACAAAATCGAGGAACGTCTTACAAAGTTAGAAATCGGGCAGTCTGAGTTAAGGGGAGATATTAAAGCCTTAGATTCTAAGGTAATAGAGACAGAAAAGCGCATTAATGACCTAAATGGACGGTTGAATGTTACAAGTAATGCTTTTCTTGGTATTGTCGGAATTTTGGTAACGGGAATACTGACCATACTCGGAAAAATAGTTTTTTTTCCTAACCCCTGACTCTAACCCCTACCCGTGAACCCCATGGGTTTTTTAGCGTCGCTGACTTGGTAATTTTGAAACTTTACCAATCAATGAAATGCGATCGCAACGGCCAAGCAAAAATCCTGACTGACAGCGAGATAGAGGCTATATTTAGCCTTTTTTCCGAGAGGGATAGGGCTGTGTTTGCTATCTGTCTCTATGGCGCGTGTAGAATCTCTGAGGCCTTGTCGGTACGGGTTGATGACATAGCCGGCGGGGTGATCACACTACGAAAAAATTCGACTAAAGGCAAAAAAGGCAGCCGTTCTATTCCTATCAGTCCCAATCTCGAAAAAATTCTTAACGATTATCTGGCGATCGCATCTCCGAACGAGTTTCTTTTTCCCGGTCGGTTCAAAACAAAACCATTGACGACGGCTTATGCTGACTTAGTTCTTAGGCAAACTTGCGATCGATTGGGATTAAAAGGAATTTCTACCCATTCATTCCGTAGGACCGCGTTGACCAGAATGCACGCGGCCGGCGTGCCACTGAGAACTATTCAGCGAATTAGTGGCCATTCATCTTTAGCAGCCCTAGCTTTTTATCTGGAAGTCACGGATCAAAACGTCAGGGACGCGGTAATGTTCATTTAATGCGATCGAGTGCCAATTCTCAAAGTGTTATACTTAGATGACAGCATCTAAGCTAATTAGATGATAATACTATCATCTTAGATTAGATTAAATGTATGTCAAAAGTAATTTCTTTTTCAATCAGCGATCGCTATCTCGATAAACTTCGCACGCTTTACCCGGCGCTGACTGACAATCTCGCGGCTAAACAGTTTCTCACGGACGGGTTAGAATCAAGCTTAGGCAATAGCTTAGATGGTAGTTTAGATGCTGAGTTAGATGGTAAGCTTAAAAGCCTTATAGAATCAGAGTTAGATGATTTATTAGATGAGAGGTTAGATGCTACTGTGGGAAAGTTGATCACTTCCCTATCTGAGAGAATGGCAAGGCTAGAGGAAAGGTTAGATGACGGTTTAGATGGTAGGTTAGATGAGTCGATCGCAAGGTTGGGATCATGTTTTTCTCACCGACTGTTGGGACTAGAAAAAAGGTTAGATGAGATGGAATTATTATTAAGGATGCAGCGAGAGGCTTCGATCGCCACTTCCCCCCTTCCCCCTTCCCCTTCCCTTCCCCCCGATGAACCGGACCGACCGGCGATCGAAACCGTCACCCCGGAAGTTTCACCGTCACCACCGTCACCATCAGACGCGATCGCTTCCATCGATGGAACGGTTGAGAGTGTAGAACCTAACTCATCTATTGAGACGGTAGCGAGTGCGATCGAGTCCGTGACTGATTCAAAACCGTGGTACACCATCGATGACTTACTTGACTGCCATTATTCCGGTTGGCCCGAAACCAAAGAAGGGTTAAGGAAAAAGGCAAAAAGAGAACACTGGCCTAAACAGACGCGGCGCGGCAGCAAGGGCAACCCTTACGAGTATCAAGCCGTGTTACCTGAGTGACACAGCTTCACCCTGTACCACTGGTCACAACCTAGTCAGGTACAGGGTTAGAAAAAGTGTAGGTTCTTTTTCGGACCTTTTGATCGCACCCATTCCCGGCGCGTTTTTCCTCTAGCGACAAAAAAAATATATACCTTTGTTGAGAGTGTACTGGTTAGCAGTACAGGTGACTAATTGTCACCTTGATAAAAAGGGTACCATTGGTACACATTTCTGTACCAGTCATTAATAGTACAGGGTACAATTAGTACCCTTAGTGTCACACTAACTGTCACAAATACACTTGTACTATTAACTGCGTTAACCGACTTCCCACGGGAAAAATGCCCAAAAAAACGCAATTTTTCGGTTTTTGGTTTTGGGGGGGATTGGGCTTTAGCTAGGCGATCGCTATTAGGCTTTTTTCTTTTTCTCGCGCTTGGGGCCGGGAGTGTCCGGCGTAACTTCATCTAAGGCAACCGTGAAGGGGTCATCTTCTCTCAAATAATCCTTAATGGTGATTGAAACACCATTAACGCTGATCACGGTATGGCAGCGGCCCTTATAAAAGCAGTAGTCATCCGGCTTGAGGTTTTGAGTGTCACCATCCGGGCGATCGGAGTCGTGGGGTGACTCGCTAAAGGTGACTAAGGTGACTAAGGGTGACTGAGTGTTATCAGGGTAGTCACCTTTTGTAAAGCCTTGCTGTGATTGAGTTTCACCATCTAAAGGTGACAAAGGTGACAAGGGTGACTCGCTATTAAGTAAATAATCACCTTTTAAATTTTCCGTAGTGACCGGGTGATCCTCACTCAGTGGGTTAGTAGTTTCTATGACAAAGTGATTTTTTGAGTCACCTTTGTCACCTTTTAAGTTAGTTTCCTTATCTGATAAGGGTTTTAGTGGGGTGACTATGCTGTCACCCTTAGTCACCTTTGAGTCACCCTTGTCACCTTTTAAGTTATTTTCCTTGTCTGGAGTACCAATCAAGCGAAACTCGATCGATCGAGCGGTTTTCCTGACTTCCCCATATCCCTTATTGCTTAATTCCCTGAAAATTTCGGCTATCCGGGTAGTGGGGTAGTCTTGCCGGGTTTTGGTGTTAAAAGCACGTTTTCGAGCGTTATTAGGTGTTATCCAGTCGGTTTCTTTAGCTACCGACAAAATCCTTGCATACGCGCTCGGTAAATCATCCGATAGTTTGACATACATCCCCCTTACCTGACTTACATAAAACTCAGTCAATTCGATCGCCGCGTCAATGATTTTTTCCCCAATCTCTAGGGAAGGGGTAATGCTGTTAAATAGGGAGTTTGTAAGATGAAGATTTAAAGCCAAGCGTCCGATCAGCCCTCTCGCTTTAATCAGTACATTTCTCATAGCCGGGCGCTGTTCACTCTCAGACTCTTTTTTTAGCCGGTTCGCAGCCGCGAGAAATTTTTCCCGTGCCGGGCGTGACAAGTCGTAAAAAGCCACGGGTAGGCGATCGAATTGTCGATATAAATCTGTCAGCATCGGTGTTAAGTCAGGATAAGCCGCGTCTATATCGAGATCAAGGTTAGAGGGGGGAAGTTGGCAAAATAAGAACCGTGACCATTGGCCGCTAGAGTCTTCTTTATCCCCTAGAAGCTTCTCTAATACTCCCGGTTGTACGGTTCCATAAATCGATAAAAGAATTTTTCGGCATACTACCGTTTTATCGGGGTCGGCCCGCAGGGTGATTGGGGGGGTCCCATCGTAGTATTCCAGAATGTCCTCGCTATCGGACCCGCGGCCCCCCCGGTACTGGTTAGCACTCTTAAACAGTCCCGCGATTTCATCCTTAAATAACAGCATCCCCTTGTCAGGATTACCCGCAGCATATCTGGCAATTCCCTCACCGGTTCCCCCTGAGAAATACCTGATCCGCCGGGTAGGTTTTGTCGGTGGTCCATCTGGGAATGAGTCGCTTAAATCATCTTTGTTCTTTGATTTTTTGAGCATCTCATAGTTGGCTAGAGAGGCCTTATACTGACTGATTTTTGACTCATAATCCTGATCATCCAATTCGATTAAGGCCTTGAGAGGATCAGAAATCATGGCGCGGCCGATAATGCTTTTTCCTTCACCGGATAGGGCAACGATCGCGCTATAAAGATTAGGTGGGACCTTCCAGTTAGTTTGAGGGTAGAGGCTTAAGGCCGTATCGGGGTGTAGGGTAGATGACAATCCACTGAGTAACGCGGTTAAATAAGCCTCTGGCCTTAATCCTGTTAATCTGGCATGATGCCCAATGGCTGCGGCTAACTTTTCCGGGAGTATCTTAGCGAGATTAAGGGAACCGGTGTCAGCTATATAAATCGACTCAAGCTCACTTAAAGCGTCGTCATAATCCAACGAGCGATCGCTTTCCTCGATTGATTTCTGGTAAATCGAGTTAACTTGCTGTTGTGTCAGATTAAATTCACGGGCGATCGAAGCGAGTTTTATCTCAAGCTTGGAACCGGTGAGGTTCTGACTTATCAGATTACTGATTGCTTCCCCTAATTTGTCGGTTTCGAGGGGTTTTGGGTTGAATTTGGGATGACTGACTACATTAGTCGATTTCTCTGTTTTTTGCGGGTTAAGACGCTTTTTCTTACCGATTCCCTTGATAATATCTTCTTTGCTGGCCCCTTCATCTATCCAATCTTTGAGATCAGCCCCCCTTGATTCTGGTAAGTGGTTCCATAAGGGAGAATCGGGGAAACAGTAGAGCCATTGGGCGTTGGGGAAGTCCTTAGCTATAGCTTCACAATGCTTCACGCCGGGAACATCCCGATCAGGACATAAAATCACGCTGGACCCTTCTAAGTCTTGAGTGTCTGACTCTCGCCATTTTCCCGAACCGGCTAGGTTACAGGTTGCTGGTAAACCCAATGACCATAGAAGATCAGCCTTACCCTCACCCTCAACGATAAAAATACTTTCCCCATTGGCTATTGCTTCTTTGACTTCCTTGTATCGATAAATGGGTATATTCTCCCGTTTAACATTGTCTAGGGTGTTAACCCATTGCTTACCGTGCCAATGCTGTTGATAGATGCTTTTTTTACCGTTACCGTCGTCTTTCCTTACTACTCTGATTAAGAGATTACCAGACCGATCAGGATAGTAATAATGGGTAGTTTTAGCCGGGCGCGGGGGTTTAGCCCATTTTTCCTTGATAGGCGCGTAGTAGGGTGTACCATCATCATCGGCCCCATTGGTTTTGTACCAACCGGGCGCGGGGTCATAATTGCGCTTACAGACTGTCACATCGCCTATCGAGTAACACCAATCGGGTTTCCCACAGTGAGGGCATGGGTTATTTTTGGTAGCAGGGACTAGACTTTTTCCGTTGTTTTCGCTATACTTGCTATACATTTTGATATTCCTTAATTACAAAAGGTAAAACCACGGCGATCATTACTCGCTGTGGTTTTTTGGTGAACATTTGAGTCATCCCCGGCATTGCCGGCATTGCCGTGGGTATCCCCCCGGTAACGATTCAAAGCGGCGATCGCATCCTGATCAAGATGCCCGGCAACTTCCAAGATTTCTAAGGCTGTTGTGAGTTCCCCTTGGGCGATCGCGCACCTCAACCCGTCCGTGGCTTGCCTTTTTGCGAGTTTCGCGAAGATCCCA
>NZ_JADBUZ010000080.1:0-30901 GCF_020245305.1 Microcystis sp. M20BS1
GAATGCTTCGCCCCTACAGGACGCGGGCCGATGAAGACGCAAGGTTTTGAACGACGATTCTCTCAAAATCTTGCACCTGTTTCGCGAGAAAAGCCCCAAAACCTTTACTTTGCCTACATTTCAAATTTATTCAGCAAACCCGAATTAGAGAAGACAAGAAGGGACAACCCAAAAGAAAACCCAACCACCGCCATGGGGAGATTGAGTTTTCTAGTTATCAATTGATTTTAAGGGGCCAAAGCGTTACCGCGCAGGAGAGAACCGATGGTTTTAGCGGTAATCTTCATCTGTACGAGAGGATTAGCGGGAACAACGGTTTTATAGAGATAACTGTCAAAAGTCATCTTCTGTACATCCTTATCGGAACACATTTCCACAAAAGCTTCCCGGGTGGCATCGGTACGGTAGAAAACCCGTTGCAGGATATCTAACACCAGATAGGTCATACCGTATTTCTTATCCCAACGCTTGAGGTAGAGTTTTAACTCGTCCTCTGTGGGAATACGTTGGCCGCCGTTAGTGACTTCGACAATGGTTTCGGCACACATCCGCGCCGATTTAGCGGCGAAATAGATGCCTTCTCCCGAAGACTTGGTAACTGTTCCCGCAGCATCGCCTACGAGGGCTACACGACCGACTACACGGCGAGGACGGGGATGTTCAGGGATGGGGTGAGCTTCCACGCGGATGATTTCGCCTCCTTCCAGACGACGGGCCGCGCGAGCGCGAATACCAGCTTGTAGGTCTTTAATCATGGCTTTATTGACCTTCATTGTGCCAGTACCGACGGCGACGTGATCGTATTTGGGGAATACCCAAGCGTAGAAGTCGGGGGATACGTCTTTTCCTACATACATTTCGGCCAGATCTTCGTAGTAGGCCATTTTATCTTGGGGAAGACGGATGCGTTCTTGGAAAGCGATCGCATAGTTGTAATCCCCAGCATCAATAGCTTTAGCAATGCGGGAATTAGCACCGTCGGCGCCGATAACCACATCCACCTTCAGAGATTTCATTTCCCCTTGGGAATTGCCGTGGGAGTGATCGGCGTAGTGTAGGGTATAGGGATCGGTGCTATTGGTGGGAATGTCGAGACCGTAAACGGTTCCGTTGATTAAATGCGCTCCTAATTTATGGGCGCGTTCTCTCATAAAACCGTCGAGGACTTCCCGACGACACATTCCGATATATTCGTCTTGATTATCGAGATTAATATCGACTTCGACGTTAGAGGGGGAGATCATTTTCATTTTTCTCACCCGGCGATCGATAATTTCAGGAGGTAGGTCAAATTCGCTCACCATACAGAGAGGAATCGCTCCACCACAGGGTTTAGCATTATCTAATTTGCGTTCAAATAAATAGGTTTCAATGCCTGCTTTAGCTAATGTTTCTGCCGCCGAAGAACCGGCCGGCCCTGAACCCACAACAGCGACTCTTAACACTCAGGTTTTCTCCTACATACTTACGAGCGAGTACGCTTTGCAGTGTACCACAGGGGTTTAGCCGAAAGGAACGATATCCTCCGATTCTGCCCGATCTTGCAACAGTGCTTAACATCCTCTGTTACAAAAGTTTATTTTACTGCCCGTAGATGTTTTTTTATCGATGTGTTGTATTGTGTTACACCCCTCTCCCAAACTGGGAAAAGGGGATAGCTGCGAGGATTGTTAAGCTCTTGCTTTCAACCAATCGCTAATAGCGGGGGGTAAATCCCGTTGCACTTTGCCACTGACATACATTCCGATATGTCCGACGGGGAAAGCACAAGCGGTATAGTCAGAAGTACCGATATAATTCCCTAAAGCGAGGGAAGAAGCGGGAGGGACAAGGTGATCTTTATCCGCATAAAGATTGAGAATTGGCATGGTCAGATTATGTAAATCTACCCGTTTATCTCCTAACATCACTTCCCCTTTAATCAGTTTATTTTGCTGATAGAAATCCTTGAGAAACTGTCGGTAGGATTCTCCCGCTTGGTCGGGACTATCAAAAATCCATTTTTCCATACGCAGAAAATTAACTAATTTTGATTCATCTTCCATGATGTCAGGAAAATCGAGGTATTTCTGATAACCTAACTGTAAAGGTTTCAATTCCAGAAACTCTAAGTTGAGAAAATCTCCCGGAATATTGCCCATGGTATCTACCATTAAATCGATGTCTAATGCTTCGGCTCCCAAGGAACACCCCCCGCGCATATTTAAGAGGGTCTCGGTTTGATAAAAGTCCACCGGTGTCACCATTGTCACCAGATTTTTTACCTTATCGGGATAGAGGGAACTATAGCATAAACTAAAGGTTCCCCCCTGACAGATTCCTAACAGATTAATTTTGTCGAGATGGTGACTTTGACGAATAAAATCGACGCAATTATCCACATAACCATTGATATAATCATCAAGGGTTAACCAGCGATCGCTTCTGGTGGGATATCCCCAATCAATTAAGTAGATATCTAAGCCTAATTTCAGCAGATTTGCTACTAAAGAACGCCCTTCCTGTAAATCTACCATGTAGGGACGATTGACCAAAGCATAAACCATCAGCAAGGGAATCTCGAAGGGTTTTTCGACCACGGGTTTAAAGTGGTAGAGAATGATTTTATCTTCCCGATAAACTGCTTCTTTTTCCGAGACTCCACACTCAATATCTTCTTCTTTAACTCGTTTGAGATTGTCTAAACCTTTGAGATTTTTCTGAGTTAATTCTAGATAATCTTGGGTAAAATCTTCCAGTTTTACTTGCGTCAAAAATGGCCACATAATTTAATTCTCCTAGAAAAGTGTGGAAGTGGGGATTATAACTGATAACTGATAACTGATAACTGATAACTTATTGTCAAGCACAATTAACTAATTGTTACTTTCTACTGCTTTTTTTTCTCCTAAAGTTTTTTTGAGACTTTTTACCTCTTTGCGTAATTCATAGATAGTCCGATGAATTTCATCGACTTCGCTGCGGGTAGGCAGATTCATCGATCGCAGGTAAATTTCCATTAAATCCTGCTGTTTGAGGCGATAATCATTGAGGGAATTAATAAATTTTCCCCTTACTTTTAGGTTTTCTGGTTGACAAAAAGCCTTTTCAAAAATATCATCAGCGACGACACTCCACACATCTTGAAATTCTCGCCAATTCTTGACAGGTTGACCTTTTTCTGCTAGGAAAACTAATTTTTTAGTTAAAGCTTCAAAGGATTTAACTTGAATATCAGCCAGCACAATTTGATAGTTAATACTAGCTTGATAAAGAACGCGCCAAGTTTCAAAACTATCGAGTAATTTGCGGTTAAATTCTCGTGGCAATCCCAATAAAGGCATCTGTAACCATTGGCCAAAAGTTTCATCATAAAACTTCTGCCAATAGATATTATTGAGTTCGATCAAGGAAGAAGTGTTACCTAACCAAGCTTTGGTTATTGTGTCATTTGACAGGACGAAAGGATCGAACCATAAATGATTGAGACTTTGTAATTGTTGCAGGTAAATTGTCCATAGTTGACTGACATCTTGACTACTTTGGGAAGTGGTAGTAGTAAAACTATTCAGTTGACCGCGCATCTGTTGGGTATAATTATCTAAAATTGTTTGCCAGTCTTCTCCTGTTTGCATTTTCGGAAAGATACTTTCCCAAGCTTCCATCGATAATTTTAGGAATTTGATCAATAAATCCCGATTATCAAAATAGCGCTGGGTTGCCTCTTGCAATTCTGGTTTAATATTGCCCATAGGAGTCGGTATCGCCCCCATCATATCAAACCAACTTGACCACATTTTTGCCCCGGTTTCCGTCCAAAGATTGACGTAATCGGCGGCCATCTCACTCCAAGCTTGTGTCGGTTTATCCATTATTTTTGCCCTTTTCCTTTAACGCTGATTTCGCTAGTTTACTAACCCACCCTACACCCGATAACTGATAACTGATAAGTCATATTTTTCCAGACTTGGCAATTTTTGCTAGTAATCTTAACGCTTCATTGACTGAGGCTGAATCTTGAAAAATTTCCGCCACATCGGGATCGAGAATGATCACATTACTAGCCTGTCGATAAGCTTCATAATATTTGCCACGAATACCACCAGAAAAGTCATATTCAGTCCGCATCTCGTCATTAACCGTTTCTTCAGACTCCTGATTCATAATTTTTTCTCTCCTGTTTACTAGCTAAACGGGCGCTAATTAAGCGAATCTCATTTTCTCTTTCTGTATGGGATATGACTAACAGCTTTTGTGATTTTGACTGTCCTATCGTCAGAAAACGAAACTCGCCCACTGAATGATCGGGATCTAAAATCGTTACGGCCAATGAATCCCCAAATACGGTCACTGCTTCTTCAAAAGATATACTATGTTTTTTGATGTTGTTATTTGCCTTGTCTTGATCCCATTGAAATTTCATAGATTTATGCTACTATCAAGCAACTTAGCAGGGACAATAACCAACACATTTTCCATCTTTGAATTAGATAACTGATAACTGATAACTGATTAGGTGTGATGAGCCCCATTAACTCTGAGGACTTCTCCAGAGACATAACTGCTGGCAACAGGAGAGAGCAAATAGGCAGTTGCCCAGGCGATATCTGCGGGTTCACCGAAGCGACGACAGGGAATTTCGGCGGTGATTTTATCGCGAACTTTATCGGGAATCGCTAAAGTCATTTCCGTGTTAATAAACCCTGGCGCAATCGCATTGGCGCGAATATTATAACGGGCAGCTTCTCGCGCTAAGGATTTGACTAAACCGATAACTGCCGCTTTTGTGGCCGCATAATTAGTTTGGCCGGCATTACCGCGATCACCGGAAATAGAACTAATACAAACGATCGATCCCGCTTGTCGTTCATACATTCCCTCAATAAACGGTTTAATCGTGTGATTAACCCCTTTTAGGTTGACATTAATCACTAAATCCCAATCTAGCGGCGTTAATTTAGCGAAAAAGTTATCTCTGGTAATCCCCGCGTTAGCGACGATGCCGTACACTGGTCCCAATTCCGCTTCAATTTGTTGAGCTGCCGCTTCCATAGATTCCAACTTAGTCACGTCGGCGACAATGCCTAAACCCTGGGGATTATCCGTGGCTAAATCCGTGTAGGCCACCTTGGCCCCCAATTCTATCAAAAGAGAGACAATAGCCGCCCCAATGCCTCGATTTCCGCCGGTAACGACGATAACTTTCTCCTCTAGTCCCAGAGATACCATAGCTTTTTCCTCCTAAACTCTTTCAATTGCGATCGCTGTTCCGCCACCGGTCCCATGACAGATGGCCCCCATACCGAGGGTTTTATCCTGTACTTTCAACGCGTTAATTAACGTCACCAGAATTCGCGCTCCGGAAGCGCCGATGGGATGACCCAAGGCGATCGCACCACCGTGAACGTTTTGTTTTTCCCTCGCTAACCCCAGATCCATCTCAAAAAGCAGATTATTTAAGGCAAAAGCTTCGTTATTTTCCACTAAATCGAAATCTTCGATCGTTTTATCTAAAGATGCCAGCAATTTTTTCACCGCTAGGACGGGGAATTCTGGGAAGCGATCGGTTTTGCCAGCACCCACAGCGCCGCCAAGGATTTTGGCAATTGGTTTTAAACCGTACTGATCCACAGCTTTTTGACTGGCTAAAAGGATAGCGGCGGCCCCATCGGAAATCTGACTACTATTCCCTGCGGTTAAAACTCCCGACGGATTAAAAGCCGGCCGCAGTTTTCCTAAACCTTCCGGGGTACTATCGGAACGAATACCCTCATCTTGATCAAGAATTGTGGAACCTTTCTTAGATTTAAGCTCAATTGGCACGATTTCGCCCTTAAACCAGCCTTTTTCTGTGGCTGTGGCCGCTCTTTGGTGGGATAAGGCGGCAATTTCGTCTAATGCTTGCCGAGAAACCCCGCGATCTAGACAGAGGCGATCAACTTGGGAACCCATGCCCTCAGTCGTGGTAGCATCGGTTAAGCCATCGTGCAGTAATAGGTCGGTTAATTGTTCCGGCGCACCCATAAGGAATTTATAACCCCACCGGGCCCGATGGGAGAGAAAAAAGCCAGTTTGGGACATGGATTCAATACCACCAGCGAGGACGAGATCCGCTTCTCCGGCGCGAATCGAGGTAGCAGCGTTACTAACGGCAATCATTCCCGAAGAACAAACCATATCCACCCGATATCCGTCCACGCTTACGGGAATTCCCGCTTTAATCGCCGCTTGCCGGGGAATTAACTGACCATGACCCGATCCCAAAACATTGCCGAAAATGTACAAATCTAGGGCTTCTGGAGGCAAATTAGCGATTTCTAGGGCGGATTTCATCACTGTTGCCCCTAAATCGGCCGGGGATAATCCCATTAATCCCCCACCAAAACGACCAATTGGAGTCCGGACAGCGGCCACGATATAAACTTCTTGCATAGACTTCTCTCTATTGGGAAGCGAAGATAATAGATAGAATTTACTTAAGAATATCGAGTCCGAAAAGATCAAAATCCCAATTGACTGTCATTGGTTACAAGTTCCTGGCCTCGATGCCTTGAGTTTTTGTCTATCTACCCTCGATTTTGCAACAGAATTTCTGTGTCAGAAGATATATTCATTAGAATTTAACTTTTCCGGCAGCAATCCCCTTTTTTTATGGATTTAGTCAAGCGCCTAGTTTTTATCGGTGGTGGTCATAGTCATGCGATCGCCCTTCGTCTTTGGGGGCAATCACCCCTAAAAAACGTTCAATTAACTTTAATTAGCGATGTCACCCATACCCCCTATTCGGGAATGTTACCCGGCCACATCGCTGGTTTTTATGATTTTGCCGAGACTCATATCGATTTACCTTCTCTAGCTAGGTATTCTCAAGCGCAATTCTGTTTAGACAAGGCTAATTTCATAGATACGGAAAAATGTCAAGTAATTTGTCATAATTCTTCACCGATTCCCTTTGATTATCTCTCGATCGATATCGGCAGCATCCCGGCAGTGGATAATGTTATCGGTGCTAAAGAGTACGCTATCCCCGCCAAACCAGTGCCGATTTTTCGGGAAGGATGGCAAGAAATCCTGAAAAAAGCGGTTAATAACCCGAATAATCCTCTAAATATCGTCATTGTTGGTGGAGGCGCGGGCGGAGTCGAATTAGCTTTAAATATGCAGTCCCGTTTGGCCAAAATTCTCAACTCTAGCGGTAATTTGAATTTGTCTCTAATTCATCGAGGAAAAAAACTACTACCGAACCATAATAATTGGGTCGGTCAACGTTTAGAGAATATTTTTAAACAAAGGGGAATTAGATTATATTTATCAACGGATGTGACGGCAGTGCAAGCAGATCAGATTATCTGTTCATCGGGGTTAGTTTTGCCCACGGATTATACAATTTGGGTAACGGCTGCCTCGGCCCCTAGTTGGATTAAAGCGTCAGGATTACAGACAGATGAAAAAGGGTTTATTTTAGTGAATAATTATCTGCAATCTCTTTCCCATCCCCATATTTTTGCCGTGGGAGATATTGCCACGATTCCAGATTATCCCCGTCCGAAAGCGGGAGTTTTTGCCGTCCGACAAGGAAAACCTCTGTTCGATAATTTGGCAAGAATTCTGCAAAATCAGCCATTAAAACCCTATTTTCCCCAGAAAAATTATCTCAGTTTAATCGGGACAGGAGACCAACAAGCGATCGCATCTTGGGGCGGTTTCGGCTGGCAATCACCGTTATTATGGTTATGGAAAGATCGGATCGATCGAGCTTTTATGAAACAGTTTAAGCTGTAATCAATAAGTAGGTAGGTGTTAAAAATTATCAGACACCCCCCTTGTCAAGGGGGGATTAAGGGGGGATCAGAGGCAAAATTGCTGATTATCGTCCAATAGCACCGAGTTACTGTCAAGGTCGTTGGGAGTAAAATCTGATTTGGGAATCCCACAACCTGATAAAGTAAAAATCGTCCCGATAGCTTGACTGGTTATCGGGAGAGAACGTCAATAGTTTGTTAAATAGTACATATAAACCAATGCCACGTCTTCGCTCGATTATTTCCCTAGTTTTAGTCCTAGTTACTACCCTGCTGGTTAGTTGCAGTGGTCCCCAAGCAACTATCCCCACCGTCTATAGTCCCCAAAAAATCGAACAGTTACAGGTTTACATCCAACCCATAGAAGGATTTCGCCAAAAAATGAGCGTTTTGCAAGACCTCATCGCTGACAAAAATTGGGTAGATACTCGCACCTATATCCACGGCCCTTTGGGGCAATTGCGTCAGGAAATGGTAGGATTATCCCGTAATTTACTGCCCAAAGACCAAGAAAAAGCCAAGCAGTTAGCGAAAAATCTTTTCGTTCACTTTGAACGTATCGATGCGGCAGCCAAAGAAAAAGATGCTAGTCTTGCTGCTAATCAATTCCAAGAAGCATTAAAAGACTTCGATGCTTTCTTAAATATTGTTCCTAGTTAGTTTGTATCAGTGATCGGTGATCGGTGATCACCGATCGGGCCGCAGCTAAAAAACCGATAAGTGCTATTTTGGTTTAGTTTGGACGCTGATCGGGCCATTAACCATGGTTTGACAGGCTAAACGATAATTTTCGGGTTTTTTCTTCAGACAGCGCTGCTCAAAGTCGGTTCTAGCGGAGAGATTTTCCATTCCCTCGACAATTGCCACTATACAAGTACCGCACTGACCGTAACCGCCACAATTCATCAATTTACCGCTAAAAGTGTAGATATCAACGCCATTCTGGACTGCTTTCTCTCGTAAATTCGCTCCATCTGCCGCTACCACGATCTTATTCTCTTTGACGAAGTTGATGTTACCCATGACTGTATTACCCTAAATTTTTGCAAATTAATATTAAAAAATATTAAATTTTTTTGATTGTAACATTTTTGGCTCGCTCTTCTAAATATTCGGCGATGGCAATAGCGATCGCTTTTTTACCGATAAATTTTCCCAGTGCCGCTTTTGTGACCAAATAAGCCACCTGTTCCCCTTGATCGCCCTTTTCCTCACCCCTATTAGCAATGACCGCCTGATAGCCCTTTTCTAGGCGTTTGCGGGCGATTTCCAGTAACTCCTCCTGACTGACTCCCTCCTGATACTTGAAAGTCACCATCTCTAAATCGGGAAATGTTTCTCTCACCTTGTCAATCACTTTTTCCGTCGGCACAAAATTAAGATTTAACTGCCCTCCACTGGGAATCTTACCAGAAAAAGGGCTTTCTAAGCGATAATCTGCCACTGCCGCCGAAAAAATCCCAAATTTATAATCTTTACTCTCTAATTCTCCCATAACCTTCCCTAGATACTCGTCATAAGTTTCAATAATTTCGTGGGGTAAATAAGCGGGGGGTGTATAGCTGCCCCGTCCGTGGATTAACTGCACCTTGGCCCCGCGCAGGTATAATTCTTCTGCAATAGCGGCCCCTAATTGTCCAGTAAAACGATTGGTTAAACGACGAATATTATCGATAATCACGGGTGTGGGTCCACCGGTGACTAAAATCGGCATATTTTTCAGGACAGAATTACTGAGAATCCCACAGGCTGCCACGGTAATCTCTTTTTCCCCGGGGAGATTGTGTTTACCGTAATCATCCCGGGGTGGCATAATCTCGACTCCCAAGCGATCAAGAGTTTGCAAAGATTCGCTCAGAATAGCATTATGTAAACTGCCGTGCATGGTGGGGACGAGCAGAATTTTAGTTTTTCCCTTTTCCAGTCGTCCCAAGGCCGAGGCCAAGCATGAAGTGATCACTCCGTCAGCGATTCCGTAACGAAACTTATTAATCGTGTTATAGGTAGCGGGAGCGACTAAATAAAGATCAAAGGGAGATTGATCGCTTAAATGTTCTGCTTTTGCCGTTAATTGGCTAATTACGGGATTAAGCGTACTCCATTCCAAAGCTTCCTTAGTGACGTATCTTAAAGCTTCTTCCGAGACAAAAGCCACGACTGTGGCCCCGAATTTCCGCAAAGATCGGGCAATTAGCGGCGCTTTCATGGCCGCAATCCCTCCTGTCACCAGTAAAGCAATCCTTTTACCCCAGAGATGATGATTTTCTAAGGGTACTTCGCGATCGCCTAAGTCCGAATCCGTGGGAGCGGAGAAATTCCAAGTCATAAATTTGGGGAAATGGGGGAATGGGGGAATGGGGGAATGGGGAAATGGGGAAATGGGGGAATTCAACTAAAAAACCCCAAAACCCTAAAATCTCAATACCCAACACCTTCTAACTGATAACTGATAACTGATCACTGATAACTGATTCGGTTATCCCTATTCAAGATTTGTCTATCCCTGACCGATAAACTGGTTATGCTAGTAAATAAAGGGTTGCTTCGGTGTTCTTATGATTGACAAAATTTTAACTAAAGTTCGATCGCTTGCCAAGCCGTTATTAGTTCTAGGATTAGTGACAACGCTGATTTTCGGTTCTATTCCCAGTGCTTTGGCGGCATCGGGGGGTAGAATGGGTGGCGGTAGTTTTCGCGCCCCTAGTCGCAGTATTAGCCCTTCTAGAGGTGGTGGTTACAGTTCCCCGGGTTACGGTGGAGGTATTGGTTTTCCCTTCCTCTTACCCTTCTTTTGGGGTGGTGGTGGCGGTGGCTTAATTTCTCTGTTAATCTTTTTTGCTATTGCCAACTTCCTCGTTAATGCTTTCCGTAATGGTGGAGGCAGTGACGAGAATGGTATGACGATAGAATCCGGTTATGAAACCGTCTCCGTGGCTAAAGTACAGGTGGGTTTGTTGGCTAATGCCCGTTATCTGCAACAAGAATTAAATCAAATCGCCCTAACTGTCGATACTAGCACCTCCGAGGGACGAGTCGAAGTCTTACAAGAATCGGCCCTCGCCCTGTTACGTCATCCAGAATACTGGGTTTATGGTAACGTCGATTGCCAACAAACCAGCCTCAGCAGTGCAGAAGCGAAGTTTAATCAGTGGTCTCTCAACGAACGCGGTAAACTAACGGCGGAAACCTTAACTAATTACAATAATCAACTGCGTCAAGGTTCTCAAGAAAATATTTTACCCGAATCGGCTGGGGAATTAGCTAAAACCGCACCGGAAGGCTATATTTTGGTGACTATTTTAGCCGGCATTGTTGGTAAATTTTCTCTACCGAAAATTAATGACTCCCAAGACTTGAAACAGGCCCTGCAACAAATTGGTAGTATGGGAGGCGATCGACTTTTAGCAGTAGAAGTGATTTGGACCCCCCAAAGCGAGGGTGATATTCTCAGTCAAGATGACATTCTCGCCAATTATCCCGATCTGAAATTAGTGTAATTTGTCGGGGAATAACTCTAGATATTGGCTAAAATCTCCCTTATTACGGGGAGATTTTTTGATTAGGGTTTGCGGCAAAAAGTCAATTGGCCGGTGATGGGGTGAGTTTCGTCGGTTAGTCCCTCGGAAGGAAACCTAACAACTCCACCGATTATGGCTAAATTCTGTTAAAAGGCATAGAAGAGCAGGGAGCAGCGAAAAACAATTCATAACTTGGCAGTCAATCATACTATAGCGGTTCTCGCATCTGTGCGGCACACTTAAACCTTTGCTGATTAACCTGTTCAGGATCGGGAATGTACCTCTTGTGAATCAGAAACGCTATATTAAAAACGGATTTGGTATTAGACATCTCCAAAATTCAGGCTAGATTGAGGTTAATTGCTGGAGATGTCAATGTACTGCAAGGGAATCAGGAACCGCCCAAGATCCATTGGGTCGCTACCTCGGTTTCCCCCCAAGGGAACTGCCTAACTTCAGCTGAGACAAAGTGGGAAGCCAGACTTTCGATGAGTTTAACCAGAGTGGAATCAGTCACCACTGCAACTTTACTGACGTACTTGTGATGGTCGCGTATCAGCCGGAAATGGGCGACCAAGGCACCAAAACTATCCCAACCAGTGAACTCGGGAACTTCAATGATCACGCCAGCAAGGCCACCAGTGGCTTCAATGTGGGGATCCACTGCCTCTGCAATCTTGACAAAATCTTCTGCCGCAAGTGCAGATGTAGGTCGCATACAGAGAATGCTATGCGCCGCGTCTAAATTATAATCTATCATAGTTTGCCTCTCCCAAATGGTCGAAGTCTAACTCTATGATATCACGAATAGACGGTTTCACCAGAATTACTAGACGAGCTATAACCTCGACATTATGGAAGACGATATTAAGCATGAGAAGCGGTAAAACAGTGGAAAACACCAGAAACTCCTTACTTCTGTGAATCACTGTCTTATGGCGAAAGGAGAAACAGCACTCTAGAAAAGAGTTCTGGTATTATTTATAGACATCGCCGCGAGGTTTAATAGTTGTAATGACCTATAGATTGTTATCTCTATCTTCAAAAAATCACACTCGATATTTATCTACTCGCAATCTTAGTTCATCTCTTCCGTAAAGGGGTTTAATATCTAATTTTGTAGAATCCGAAATCAAAGTATCTAAAGCTTCAAGAATAGGAATTTGATCATTTTTAGGCATCCTTTCTAAGGAGCGTTCTGCTTGTCTGAGTAGAATATAATTAGCCAAGTCTATCTCCAAATAATTTGTATTTTAATTCTGTTGAAGTGATTCCAGTATCTCGACTGGAAGGAAGAGCCAATATTTTCCTAAAAACGGCGGGTTTTATCGATTCCGTAGAGGATTCCCGTCACCACGGAAGAGAGAATTAATAACAAAATTAATCCTCCAGGTAAAAAGGATAATATTGCCATGCCGCGTAATACATAAACTAACACAGTCACCAATAGGAAACTGAAAAAAAGAGACTTTAAATAACTAGAATTTGAGCGCATTTACTTAGATTAACAGGTCTTCTTGAGTTAAGTTTGACTTTTCGGCAATCATTGCTAGGATTTTTTCTTCCCTTTTTCCGTTACTGATAGATTCCAGTAACCGGCGATTGAGAATAATTTTTTCCCCGTTGGATAAGATTAAAATAATCCCTCGGTAATTAGACCCTAAAAAGCCATTGTAATCTTTTATCTTTGCCTCAACAATTCTCTTTAGAAGATAATCGCTTTCACTTCTAAAAATTAAATGTTGTCGCCTACGGGTTAGGGTGGCGGTACCCTGATTAAAGACATAACTCTCCCAATAGCTGGCATCATAAAATAACAATAGACCAGAGAATAAGCATAACATACCCCAGAGATAATAGGGATAATTATGATGCTGTTCTAGCAGTGCTGACAAGGTATCTAGGGGACTTTTGGCAATAATTTCCTGAGCTTGATATCTATTCACAAAATTCTCAAATCGAGTTTTAAAATCACTAGCTGACTGCACATCTAGAAAATTCTCGATGTAGAGATGGTTATTTCTTCCGACCAATAAAACCGTGTTATTAACAGTTTTTTCCTGCTCAACACTGATAAAAACTTCCTGATAGACAGCCGTAGCTTTAATGTGAGTTAAAGAAAAATTTTCCCGACTAGAAATAGGAAAATTATACTCTTGGACATATTGACAATCTATCCTTTTTGTAACTAACCGAATGCAGTCGAGATAAGCGCGCTGGGAAAAAACTACATAGGCTAAAAACAGAAAAGGAAACCCAGCCAGAAAAAAACCCAGAAAAGGACGATATTTAGGAGCTTTATTCTCTAATAAGAGTGTAGTCAGCGTTTTTTGCTTAACTCGCATAGGAAACCCTACAGGTACTTTGTTCTAATTGTACTACAGCCTTTCGGCATCCTTCTCAGGATCGATTTATTTAATCTGCTGACCAGGAAAATTGTAATGATTATTCACGAAAATCTGACATCGGTCTCTAGACTGGCTCTATCTTGACCTTTTTTATCTGGATTTGGCACGGTAAAACCCTGTTTATCGAGTTTTTGTAAAGCTTTGGCGGTTTTTTGTTTATTGTTTGCATTTAAATTAAATATATAAATAAAACTGTTTTTATAAGTTTTTGTCGATTTCAGAGACTTTATAGGCTGTAAAAAATTGTTAATCTAATTTTTAAGCTTTTATTCTCACTCTAGCTATAGCAGATAAAAATTGAGCCTCTTGCCAAGGGGTGGGGAGATGGTCAATAATTGCGATCAAAGCACTGATAAACAAACTCACCATTCAAGCGTACATTTAGGAGAACTTCCATGCCTTTAACACTCGCAGTCTACGGAAAAGGTGGCATCGGTAAATCGACAACAAGCTGTAATATTTCGGCTGCTTTAGCCAAAAGAGGCAAAAAAGTCCTACAAATAGGCTGTGACCCCAAGCATGATAGCACTTTCACCCTGACAGGCTTTCTTATTCCCACAATCATCGATACCCTACAAGAAAAAGATTTTCACTACGAAGACATCTGGCCCGAAGACGTTATCTATGACGGTTACGGTGGTGTCAAATGCGTGGAAGCGGGTGGCCCTCCGGCCGGTGCCGGTTGTGGCGGTTACGTCGTCGGGGAAACGGTGAAATTATTAAAAGAATTGAACGCTTTTGATGAATTTGACGTGATTTTGTTTGATGTTTTGGGGGATGTAGTCTGTGGAGGATTTGCCGCACCCTTAAATTACGCCGATTACTGCATAATTGTCACAGATAACGGCTTTGATGCTCTTTTTGCCGCCAATCGCATCGCCGCTTCCGTCCGGGAAAAAGCGCGCACCCATCCCCTGCGACTAGCCGGATTAATTGGTAATCGCACCTCAAAACGCGATTTAATTAATAAATATGTGGATCATGTTCCCATGCCAGTGTTAGAAGTTTTACCCTTAATTGAAGATATTCGCGTCTCCAGAGTTAAAGGTCAAACTCTCTTTGAAATGGCCGACAAGGATCCGATGTTAAGTTATGTTTGTGACTATTATCTCAACATTGCCGATCAGATTTTAGCCAAACCAGAAGGAGTTATTCCCAAAGAATCTGCCGACCGGGAATTATTCACTTTATTATCGGATTTCTATCTTAATGCTGATAAACCCAAAGTTAACGCCGAGGCGGAATTAGATCTAATGATGGTTTAGATTATTTTGTCGGGTGGGTTAGGGACAGCGTAACCCACCAATAATCACCAATAAACTCTTTTTCTGGGTGGGTTACGGCGAAGAATTAACTTATTAGTTAATAGCCTAACTTATCGTCACCTAACCCACCCTACCCACGAATTTTATCGAGGACTTGATAATGATCATTTTTTCCTCTCATTGGGAATTCTAATAGGGAAAACATCATTATTTAGCCAAGGGGACAAAATGAGCAACTTTGAGGAATTAAAAGCAGCACTTAAAGATAAATGGTTGGATTACTACCAAATTAATCAAGCTTGGATTAAGGTTTTTACGACTGCTACTAATTCTTGGATAAACACTCCTGATGGGGGAAAACGTCCTTCTTCTCATCTAATTCTGGGAGTAGCTACTGCTTTAGAAACACAATTATTTATGTGGATGAGTCCTTTTTGTGTTCTCAGCAACGATAGTAATAAACTTGTCGATGCTTTAGGTTTAAATTTTGGCCCTGAGATAGAACTCGAAAAACGAGAAGAAGAAAGAGCAAAAATCCAAGAAGCTGAAGCCATTCCTTTACTGCCTGAAACCAATCCACATACTGAATACCTAAACCAATTCCGCAATTAAGGAGAACCTAAAAACATGACTGCCACTCAAGAACCGAGCGCTTTACAATTTGATTGTGAAACCGGCAACTATCACACCTTTTGTCCAATTAGCTGTGTTGCTTGGTTATACCAAAAAATCGAAGATAGTTTCTTCCTTGTTATCGGCACAAAAACCTGTGGTTACTTCCTGCAAAATGCCATGGGGGTGATGATTTTTGCCGAACCGCGTTATGCTATGGCCGAATTAGAAGAAGGGGATATTTCCGCTCAACTAAAAGACTACGAAGAACTAAAACGCCTCTGCTTACAAATTAAACGAGATAGAAACCCTAGCGTTATCGTTTTTATCGGTACTTGTACCACCGAAATCATCAAAATGGACTTAGAAGGATTAGCACCGAAACTAGAGTCAGAAATCGGTATTCCTATCGTGACAGCACGCGCTAATGGTTTAGATTATGCCTTTACCCAAGGCGAAGATACCGTCCTCGCTTCCATGGTGCATAAATGTCCCGAAAAAGTTAAGCATGAAGATGAAAAAGAAGAACGGAATGCCATCCAGAAACTCTTAACTTTTGGACGTAAAAAAGAAGAAATTAAACAGGAAGAATCGGAATATAAAGACCATCATCCTTTAGTTTTATTTGGTTCTGTTCCCGACCCAATTGTGACTAATTTAACCCTAGAATTAAAAAAACAAGGAATTAAAATAGATGGTTGGTTGCCGGCCAAACGTTTTACTGAATTACCGGTAATTGAAGAAGGTTATTATGTCGCTGGTGTCAATCCTTTTCTATCACGAACTGCCACCACTTTAATGCGTCGTCGTAAGTGTAAATTAATTGGCGCACCCTTTCCCATCGGTCCGGATGGAACCCGCGCTTGGATAGAAAAAATCTGTTCGGTTTTGGGAGTACAACCCCAGGGATTAGAAGAAAGAGAGGCAAAAATTTGGGAAAGTTTAGAGGATTATCTGCAACTTGTGCGCGGTAAATCGGTCTTCTTTATGGGGGATAATTTACTAGAAATTTCTCTGGCACGTTTCCTAATTCGTTGCGGGATGACTTGTGATGAAATCGGTATTCCTTACATGGATAAACGCTACCAAGCGGCCGAATTAGCATTACTAGAAAAAACCTGTAATGATATGGGTGTTCCCATCCCGAAAATTATCGAAAAACCTGATAACTACAATCAGATTCAGCGCATTTACGAGTTAAAACCCGATTTAGTGATTACAGGAATGGCCCATGCAAATCCCTTAGAAGCGCGGGGAATTAACACTAAATGGTCGGTAGAATTTACTTTTGCTCAAATTCATGGTTTTACCAATGCGCGAGATATTTTAGAGTTAGCTACTCGTCCCCTGCGTCGCAACAATAACCTCAAGGAATTGGGTTGGGACAAGTTAGTTAAAGAGTCAGCAAAAGTGTAAATTTGTTTTCAAAAGGCTACAATCATCAGGTAAGGAAAATCAATTCCTTACCTTTTTTCTGTATTTAGTTCACGTCAATGTCCAATAACTTATCTCACCAAAAACCCTATCATCTCAACTTTAGCAGTGAGGATTTAGGCACAGTAAAACCGACTATCACCCTATTATCGGGGGAACCAGAACGCTCGCGCTATATTGCTGAAACTTATTTACAAAATGCACGTTTACTATCGGATTATCGCGGATTAAATAGTTATCTTGGCTATCTAGATAATTCTACCCCAATTCTTCTGGCTACCAGTGGCATGGGTGCGCCATCTTTGAGTATTGTGGTTAATGAATTAATACAGGTGGGAATTAAAACTATTATTCGTATCGGTACTTGTGGCGCAATTCAAAATAGAATAAAAATTGGTGATATTATTATCTCGCAAGCGGCTTTATGTAGGCAAGGTGCAGCTAATGATATTGCTCCTCCGGAATATCCCGCAGTGGCGGATCCTTTTTTGACAGTTGCTCTAGTCAAATCGGCTCAATTTTTGGGAGTAAATTATCATTTAGGTATTACCGCTTCTGTGGATAGTTTTTATGAAGGACAGGAAAGAATTGTGTCTTCTGCTAACCCTTATCTTCAGCGCCATTTAGAGGGAATTACGGAAGAATATCGACGTTTAAATATTCTCAATTATGAAATGGAAGCGGGAACTTTATTTAAAATGGCGGGGGTTTATGGATTTACTGCCGCTTGTATTTGTGCTGTGATTGCCGAAAGAAACAAAGAGGAAGGGATTAGTTTAGAAAGCAAACAACAAGCCATCGAAAAAGCGATTCAGGTGGCAATATTGACTGTTAGCAACCTCTCCCTATCCTCAATTGATTAATGTTCAGAAATCATCTTCATTAAGACTTCCTCTTTTTCCTGACTTTGGGGATAACAGGAGATAAGTTTAGCGCGTAATTCCTGAATTGATTTAATCACATTATCGGCTAATTCTTGGTCGCCATTGCGCCAGCCAAGGGGTGCTAGATGGGTGCGATTGGCTAAGGGAACTACTGGTTTTAAGAGTTGTTGACTTAGTTCTTTAATGAACCAAGCTACTGTATCTTTAGCCTGTATATCCTTAGCAAAGGCGATAATTTCCAAGAGTCGAAATAGGTTACTATTGCTAATTAAACAACGGGTTTCCTGCACGTTTGGCTGTACGTCTAAACCCAAACTTTGCACTAATTTAGCTAGGGCAGCTATGGGAATTGCGCTATCTATGCCAGCAATTACAGGAGCCAGTAAAAGCGAGGGTTGATTTTTCAGAGATACGGCATAAATATCGGTATTATTCAGCGATTTTTGGATATCTTCGGCTTGATTTTTGCCGACACAACCACTCAAAACCTGTTCTAGTTCTGTGTTTTCCACATCACTTAAAACCTCTAAAAGGGAGATATATTTACACCCTAAACTATGGCCCATCCAAAAATAATTAGGATTACCAGCAGTGGGATCTTCTAAATACAACTCAAGGTTATCTTCATAGCCCAAAAACTTAGCTTCTTCATAAATAGCCTTTCTCAATCCAATCAAATCTTTGACCATTTCTAGGGAAACATTCCAATGACGAAAAGTAAAACGATAGGGAATAGCAATAAGGGTATAGCCTCGTTTAAAGACTTGTTTGAGCAGATAACGATAGAACAGATTGGGAAAAGTGCCGAAGAAAGCACCACCGATAAAATAGACAACCCCAATCGGTTTAGGATTGATAGCAACCCAGTGAAATTGCAGGGGAATAAACTTAAATTCTGCTGTCATTGTTTTTCGGTATGTAATTGTTAATTTGGCGATTAGGGAAACAATCTTATAATGATTAAAAATCTCGGCGGCCAAAATAATTGATCGCCTTGTCTAATTAGGGTACATTAATTTGCTCAAAAAAGTTTATTTTGTTGCGAATATGTAATAATTTTTGACAAAAGTAAATTCTCACCCCAAAAATTCGCTTCTTCTTAGTCTTCTAAGCTAATCTTGACCGGATTAACTTGTCATCGGTAAAGTCAAAACCGTTAGCGACGAGACGATTATAAAGTCGCGGACAACCTAAAGCTAGGGATTTTCCTCACGGCATTTCGTGGGATTAGGAGCTAATAAGGTGAGATAATGGGAAAAAATTGGTTTTAGCTTTAAGGATGGTATTATGTCAGACACAACGCAGTTAACACCGGAAAAAATTGCTCAGTACCGTATTCAATTTGCGGACAATGAGAACGCTTTAATTGCACTTGATGTTATTGAGGAATGTGAAGGAAACTTACAAGACGCAATCATTTTAATGAGAATGCGCGAAACTGGAACAGAACCAGATAAAAGCTTAGATTTAGATGAATTAGCGACAAAATGTCGTCCTTTTATTTGTTCAGCCAAAACTAAAAAAGTCTTTAAACTGATTGGAATTGTCGCAGGATGTTTACAGTTTCCCGTTACTTTAGTTGTTCCCGTCGTTTTGTTTGTTGTCGAAGATATTGGTTTAGATGCTTTTTGTAAGGAGACAGATTAAAATCCTGTAGCAATAAAACCTGCCCAATAATAGGGATTTTTAAAGGGATAGGGTTGACGTTGACGAATTTGTTTCAGAGACTCGTTAAAAATTGGGCGTTTTCCTCCTCCTAGTTGGTTGATAATTGTATCTAATTGGAGTTGAAATCTTTCTAATTCTTGTTCAAATTGGTCAAGGGTTAAGGTTTGTAGCCATTTTTGAGCATTTTTAAGACTAACTGCAATTTCACCTTTTTTGGGATTTTTGGGTAAAGTTTCATAAAATTTGATCAGTAAAAATGCAGTTGATAAATCATTTACTTTCCACAAACTACTAACAACGCTAGGACTACCTGCAGATAGAAAACCACTCGGTAAACCGATATATTCATCACTAATATAATTAAGATCAATTAAACCAGTTTCGCAAGCAGAAAGCATGACAAGACGACAGTTTTTAAAATTCAGTTCAAAGATTTCTCCTAATCTTAAATAACCATCTTCTTGATCTGTTTTTTCTTTGGTAAGAATTAAAGCAGATTCTAAGGGTTTATTAGGGTTAAATGTACCATGACAAGAAAAATGGATACAGTTAGCTAAGGGGAAGTTTTGATGAGTTTTGATGGCGATTTCAGTAGCGTTTTGTTTGGCTAAAATATCACTTTGAACAAACAAATTTTTAATGATTTCTACTTCTAAATCCGTAAAAAGTAGATTATTTTGGGGGTTTTGAATGGCAAAAAGGGAGTTTAAATCGTTTAATTGACGCTGTTGAGTAATTTTAAATAATTGACAACTAGGGGCATATTGAACATCATATTTATCTTGTAATATTTGATTGTCATTAATAGGTAAAGCATGAAGGGGTAAAATATGCAGAAACAAATAAGGAATAATAATTAAGCGTTTACAAGTATTTGGAATAAGTGCCAGAATATCATTAATATGTAGGGTATCTGAGAAGGTTTGCAAGAGGTCAGAAAGTTGATTTATCCATTCTTGATGGCCATTTTGGGAGTAGTAAAGCTGTAGATAATTATTAATTAAATCAGTTAATTTATCTCGATCATCTTCTGAAGATTCCCAAAGGTTAATATTTCCATCAGCAGATACAACAAAAGCGAGTATTTTCTCACTTGTGATATACCATTGCAAAAGACAAGTTTCAGCATCGGTTAAAGATAAAATGTCTTGAAAGGGAATAGGCTTAACCGTTTGAGTTAAAATAAAATTCTCATCTATTTTCGTTATTTCACGGTCAATAAATTGATTTAATTCTTGTTTTAATTTATTGAGGTGAGTATAGTCATTTAAGATGGGTTGTCTTTGTTCATCTAGAGTTAAAGTTACTCCCCGATTGCGGGTTTGTTCTTGGATGGCTAACTGTTGTTCTTCCCCAATAATGGCACGACGGAGGCGATCTAATTCCGTAATAATAGTTTGGGGGATATTACCTTTAGGATAGATATCTCGGTCGGTAAGCAATTGGACTAAATAGCGGGTTTTGCTGCGTTCAACGTATTCTAAGGCGCGATCTGGTTGATTGAGGTTGAGATAGGATTGAACAATGCCATGATAAACATCCATTGCCTCAGAGAGAATTTCTTGTTGTCGTTGGGGGTTTAAGGCTTCGAGTCGGGTATTTTCTACTGCTTCGATAGCTAAGTTGTAGCCTTTGATGGCGGTTTCCCAGTCTTGGATAAAGTTGGCAGTATTTCCTAAGTTTCGTCCTGTTCTTAAGCAGTCTATAGGAAAAGCGGTTGGGGTTGAAACCTCTAAAGATAGGTTATAAGCCACAATAGCTAACTCTAGATTATCTGCCCTTTCTCCTCTGATGCGATTTCTATAAGCATTCCCTAGATTATTTTGTGTGTTTGCCCATTCATAAGGAAATGCTTCACGGGTAGATACTTCTAGAGACAGGCTATAAGCTGTGATCGCTAACTCTAGATTATCTGCCCTTTCCCCTCTGATGCGATCACTATAAGCATTCCCCAGATTATCTTGTGACCTTGCCCATTCATAAGGAAACTCCTCACGGGTATAAATTTTTAAAGACTGATTTAAAGCTATGAGCGCTAATTCTAGATTATCTGCCTTTTCTCCTCTGATGCGATTAATATAAACATTCCCCAGATTATTTTGTGAATTTGCCCAGTCATAAGGAAAGCTATCACGGGTTAACACTTCTAATGACTGGTTATAAGCCACAATAGCTAACTCTAGATTATCTGCCCTTTCCCCTCTGATGCGATCACTATAAACATTCCCCAGATTATTTTGTGTCTTTGCCCATTCATAAGGAAAGCTATCACGGGTTAATACTTCTAATGACTGGTTATAAGCCACGATGGCTAACTCTAGATTATCTGCTTTTTCCCCCCCTCTTATGCGATTACCATAAACATTCCCCAGATTATTTTGTGTCATTGCCCATTCATAAGGAAAACTATCACGGGTTCTTACTTCTAATGACTGGTTATAAGCCACAATAGCTAACTCTAGATTGTCTGCCCTTTCCCCTCTGATGCGATCACTATAAGCATTCCCCAGATTATTTTGTGTGGTTGCCCAATCTTGGGGAAATGCGTCAAAAGTTCTCACTTTTAATGCTTCTTGATAGTAGGTAATCGCTTTTTCTAAATTCTCTGCTTTATCCCCTCTGATTCTTTTACAGTAAGCAATAGCCAGACGATTCTTTGTTGCTGCCCATTCTTGTGGGAAAATATCAAAAGAAAACACTTTAAACAGTTTTCTGCAAATGGCGATCGCTTTTTCTAAATTCTCAGCTTTATCCCCTCTGATTCTGTCTGAGTAAGCAAGAGCGAGATTAAGTCTTGTATTTACCCATTGAGGAAATACGTCAAAAGTGACGATAGTCATGGCAATCTCATAACCTGTGATAGCAATTTCTAAATTAATGGCAATGTTACCAAGAGGAAACTGTTGAATTAAATTACTAAAATTGCTAATAACAGCACCGATATATTCAGCTTCTTCTGCTTTAACGGATGATAATGTATTTTTTGCCCAACTATCGAGAATATATATTAAATTATCATCTAATTTATCGAGATTTTGCGCCCAGAAAGGATAAATAACTTGAAGATTAGGATTTTCTGAGATTTTTTGTAATGTCTCCATCAAGAAATCAAGATAGTTTTGTTGATTAGGTATTTCAATGTCAAGATTTACTCCTTGTGAAGATTTATATACTAAACGAGAAGAAGAGGATTGGTTTAAAAATTCCATTTTTCGTCTAAGTGGGGGAAAGATTAGCCTTAAAATTTCCAAAGGAATACTAATAAAGACAACACCTAAAAGAACAATAAAACTTCTCAAAATTCTGCTTAATAGTCGTAAAATCATTGATAGTAGTCGCATTTAGTTATCTCCTATCTTAATTAACAGTGTTAGAATAGTTAGGGCGACATCTTCCCTGTAAAATTCGGAGTTTATCGCCTTGATTACAGGTTAATAGTTGCTTAATCAGGTTTAAGTAAGCTTGGGCGCGTTGTTCATTCATTGTCTGTACTGTGATTAGAATGATTGAATGAGGGACTATGATGTTTTTTGGCGGATGACTCTATGATAGGATGAGTCCCCTTGATATAGGGCGATTATGACACAGAATGCTATAGAGGATATTAACTATAAACGCTCAAACTCATCAACTCTTAATCCCGCTTGCCTTAAAATACTGGCAATTGTACCGATTGTTACCTCCTTATAACAGGGAACAATCGTTGTCATTTTTCCTTCGGGAGTATCCTTGGCAAACTTAACATGACTCCCCTTTTGACTAATAACTTCAAACCCTGCCGCTTCCAACTTGCGTTTAATCTCACGATAAGATAAAGGCTTAAGCAGCATTGATTTCTACCTCTATCTTCTGTAATCGGGGAATAACTGTTGCACAAGGCGGTTCAAAATGTAATTCTAAAGCCTCTTGCAGATTGTTTAACGCCTCGGTTTCTGTTTCCCCTTGACTAGCAACATCAACCTCTAAACATTGGGCAACAAACCAATTATCTTCTTGAAAAATTCTCGCTGTAAGTACCTGTCTCATTTTCACTTTCCTGATTGAGCTTTCCATGATTATAGGTCAGGCTAGAATGACAGTCAATTAAATAATCATATAGATCATGCTTTAGACTTCTACATAACAAGATTCTATACTTTATATCCCGTAACCAAGCAACAGGAGTATTATTTCTTTGTTCTTCTAACCCTGTTGCATAGTCTTCCATCATTGTCTGTACTGTGATTGATGTGATTATGTGATGGACTGTGATTTTTTTTTGAGAGACCAACCCTATGATATATAGCGTTTCCTGTTCGCAAGAGGTACATTGTCGATGGTGAAAAGTTTAATCAGCAAAGGTTTCACTGTGCCACACAGGTGTGAGAAACGCTATAATGTGATACAATAAATATTCGTGATTGTCTAGGACAAAGGATAACCTAGTCATAGTTTATCGTTCAATTATTCTAATCATAGTTTAGACATTATTAAGGAGAAAGACTATGGACATCACCATCCATCTTAGCCAAGAACAAAGGGAAAAACTCGCCTACATCCAACAACATAGCGATCAGGATATAACTACCCTACTCAATCAAGTTATTGAGCAACAATATACCAAACTACACCCGCGTAACTCAGATCCCCTTAAAGTGCTGAAAGAAAGCGGTTTTATTGGGTGTGGACAAGGTTCGCCCGATCTTTCTACTAATTATAAAACCATCCTCAAGGAAGAATGGTCAGCCAAACATGATTATAGTTGATACAGGCTTCTGGTTGGCCCTCGCCAATGAGCAAGATCATCATCATCAACAAGCACAGCTTGTAATTCAAAGATTGCGAGAACCCCTAATAACAACCTGGTGTGTTGTCACCGAAACTTGTTACCTTTTGCTAACTCGTCTCGGTAATCATGCTCAACTGCTATTTATTCAAAATTTCTTAGCAGGTGGTTTTGAAGTATTTGAATTACAATCAAATCATGTTAGACGAATGGAACAACTCATAGACCGTTATGAAGATATACCAATGGATCTAGCTGATGCTTCATTAGTAGTATTAGCTGAAAACTTAGGACACGGGAGAATTTTAACGTCAGATCGCCGCGATTTTTCAATCTATCGCTGGCAGGATAACCATACTTTTCAAAATTTATTCTTAGAATATCCTTAGTACTTGGGAATCAAATGAATAGGATTTTTGTGATTGTGTGATTGTCTAAAAACAATCTAATCATAGTCGATCATTTAATCACTCTCAATCATAGTTTAGACGGTATTGTAATTAAGGATTACCGGAAATAACAAACCTACCCACTGCCACTAAAAACCCTCCTACCGCCGTAATTAAAATACCAATTAATGTCCAAATTTGAGCCTGTTGTGAACCTTTAATTGCCTTAACATCTTGCTTCAGGTTATCGATTTCCACCTTTAATACCTGTCTTTCCCCCTTAGCTTCTGTTAACTCAATTTTGATGTCTGTAACATCTTTTTGTAAATTCTCTAATTTGTGATTAATTTGAGCTAAAATTTCCCCTAGGTTTTGTTCAATTATTACTGACATTTATATTTTTCCTCATAATCAAAAAGCTCCCCGAATCATTCACCCTAAAACTCAAAAGTGTTGACCCAGTTTTTGGATAGCAAAAAATAATAAATTTTATCCTTTTCACAAAGCATTTTTGGGGCGACGGTTCCAGAATTCGGGCTAGTCAAAGACTAAACCCGAACTTGACCGAGTTTTTTAATCCTCTAAACTAATCTTGACCGGATTAACTTTCCAAATCTCTTGACAATATTCCCAGATTGTGCGATCGCTAGAGAATTTTGCCATGCGAACCGAGTTAAGAATCGACATCCGCGTCCACTTGTCCCGATCGCGATAAGCTTCACTTACCTGTTCCTGACAATCAGCGTAGGATTGATAATCAGCTAAAAGCATATACTGGTCATCGTAGAGGAGAGAATCAACGATCGGCCTGAATAATTCCTGGTCACCATGGCTAAAATAACCACTCTTAATTCGATCGATCACTCCCTTCAATTCGCGATTATTTTTGTAATAGCTCATCGGTTCATAACCCTGTGCTTTCTTAGCATAAACTTCTTCTGCTGTCAAGCCAAAAAGGAAGAAATTTTCTGCCCCTGCTTCCTCGCGAATTTCGATATTAGCGCCGTCCAGAGTCCCAATGGTGAGGGAGCCATTCATGGCAAACTTCATATTACCGGTTCCGGAAGCTTCCTTACCCGCCGTAGAAATCTGTTCGGAAAGATCCGCCGCCGGATAGATGCGTTGACCCAAAGAAACGTTAAAGTTAGGCAGGAAAACCAATTTTAAACGACCTCTGACATCAGGATCCTTATTCACAATTTCAGCCACAGCATTAGTTAACTTAATAATTAACTTCGCCATAAAGTAACCGGGGGCTGCCTTACCACCAAAGATAAAAGTGCGCGGCACAATATCGATCTGAGGGTTCTGTTTAATGCGATTATAAAGGGCGATAATGTGCAGAACTGCCAGATGTTGGCGTTTGTATTCGTGAATCCGTTTTACCTGCACATCGAAAATCGAATTAACATCCACCTCGATATTGCGGGTTTTCAGCATATAAGCCGCTAAATCGGCCTTATTCGCCTGTTTAATTTCATACCAACGCTGACGGAATTCAGGATCATCAAGGTATTGTTCCAGTTTTCGCAATTCCTTCAGGTCTTTTAACCAATTATCGCCGATTTTTTCGGTAAATAGTGCCGATAATTGGGGATTGCTCAATAAAATCCACCGGCGCGGGGTGACACCATTGGTTTTATTATAGAATTTTTCTGGCCAGAGCATGGCAAACTCTTTCAGGGTGTCTTTTTGCAGCAACTCGGTGTGTAAGGCAGCGACTCCGTTAATCGAGTGACTACCCACACAGGCTAAATTAGCCATGCGAATTTGTTTATTACCCCAACCAGCTTCTTCAACTATCGACAATTTGCCCAATAATTCCTCGTTATCGGGAAACCAAGTCCGCACATCGTCGAGGAAAAAGTGATTGATCAGGTAGATAATTTCTAGATGTCGGGGCAGCAATTTCCCGATCAGATCCGCCGACCAACGTTCTAGGGCTTCCGGCAATAGGGTATGATTGGTATAAGCGAAGGTTTTTTGGGTAATTGTCCAAGCTTTTGACCATTCTAAGCCGTTTTCATCCACTAACAAACGCATTAACTCAGCGATCGCAATGGCGGGGTGAGTGTCGTTTAGTTGAATAGCGGCGGTTTCGTGGAAATTTTGCAGATTTTTGTGGCTTTTTAGGTGAATGCGAATTAAATCTTGCAGGGAAGCGGCCACAAAAAAGTATTGTTGGGCGAGACGTAATTCGCGACCGGCGGGGGTATTATCGTTGGGATAAAGGACTTTAGAAATGGTTTCCGCGTCCATTTTTTCAGCCACAGATTGATCGTATAACCCGGCGTTAAAAGCCTCAAAATTAAACGATTCACTCGCTTCTGCTTTCCAGAGACGCAAAGCATTAACCGTGTTGGTTTTGTAACCCGGGACGGGGGTATCGTGGGGAATGGCTAAAACCCGACGTTCCGGCAGCCATTGTACCCGTTCCTGTCCCTTATCATCGTGATAGATTTCCGTCCGGCCACCCAGTTTTACTTCCACACTTTCATCGGGACGGGGTAATTCCCAAGGATTGCCGAAGCGTAGCCAGTTATCGGGGATTTCCACCTGCCAACCGTCTTGGATCATTTGATGGAAAATGCCAAATTCGTAGCGGATACCGTAACCGATGGCGGGAATTTCGAGGGAAGCGAGGGAATCGAGGAAACAAGCCGCTAAACGCCCTAAACCGCCGTTTCCGAGGCCGGGATCTGGTTCCTGTTCGATAATTTCCTCAAAATCAAGACCTAATTCCTCGATCGTCTCTTTGATTAGGTCGTAAATACCCAAATTAGCGAGATTATTGCCTAAATACCGCCCCATGAGAAATTCGGCGGAGAAATAGCAGACGAGTTTAACTTTTTCTTGTTTGTAGGTGTCGGTGGATTTCAGAAAACGACGCAGCAGGCGATCGCGAACGGTGTAGGCAAGGGCGACATAGTAATTGTAGGGACTGGCATTAGTGCGGTTAACCCCTTGCAAATAAAATAGATTGTCCAGAAAAGCCCGTTTTAGGGTTTCGGGACTCATGCCCGTGCGATCGTCTTCAACTAAAGTGGGGCATTGAAGCACTTCACGCCCATCAGCTAGGGTATAGGTTGTCTCCATGGGTTTTTGTTGTCCATATATTCGGGAGTTGATCGCCGATCATACCTGATAACGATATCCTTTATAGTTTACTTGTTACCTTTTAGAGAGACTCAGACATTTAGATTTCTGTTGGTTTTGAGGGGAGCAGCGATCGCAATTGCCGACAAAAAAAGGGTGAACCCTGTCCACCCTCCCACAATTATTCACAAAAAAAGCTTAATAGCGTTTTTTTCTGTCACCACCACCACCACTGAAGGGCGCACGCTCTTCACGATCGCGGGCTTCGTTAACTTTAATTGCTCGCCCCATCCATTCAGCACCATCCAGTGCGGCAATTGCTTTGGTTTCCTGGGCTTTATTTTCCATTTCCACGAAGGCGAAACCGCGTTTGCGCTGTGTCTCTTTGTCAACGGGAATATGGACTCTTTGGACCTTGCCGTAGTCTGTAAAGACCTCGACCAGATCATCTTGGGAAATATCGTAAGAGAGATTACCAACAAAAATAGACATAATACTTGAATCCTCGATCAATACTCGAAACGGTGTGGAGACACAAAATTCAGGGAGAAGCCGAACAATACTAAAGTAAAAAACTTACCAGATTAATACTGGAAACGAACTTGAACACTAATCTTGACTCTTGCCTCGATCATAACACAGAAAGAGTCGATCGCCGATCAGAATCTGATGGCGATATCCCTTATAGTTTACTTGGGGTTTGCTGAATAAATCTAAAAACCTTGTTAGATAAGGTTTTTAGACTTTTTTTACCTCAAAAAGTGCTGACCCTTGGAGTGATCGGGGGTAAAATTCAGGTACTTTTTCCCTGAAAATTAGGTAACTGACCCCCTGAAAATGGGTAAAACCCCACACCCCACACCCCACACCCCACACCCTACCCCCACGAAAAACTTTTTGCCGCAAACCCTAATTAACGACAAAAAAAGGGTGAACCCTGTCCACCCTCCCACAATTATTCACAAAAAAAGCTTAATAGCGTTTTTTTCTGTCACCACCACCACCATTGAAGGGCGCACGCTCTTCACGCTCGCGGGCTTCGTTAACTTTAATTGATCGCCCCATCCAGTCAGCGCCATCTAGTGCCTCAATCGCTTTGGCTTCCTGGGCTTTATCTTCCATTTCCACGAAGGCGAAACCGCGTTTGCGCTGTGTCTCTTTGTCAACGGGAATATGAACCCTTTTAACCTTGCCGTAGTCTTGAAAGACCTCGACCAGATCCTCTTGGGAAATCTCGTAAGAGAGATTACCAACAAAAATAGACATAATACTTGAATCCTCGAACAATACTCGAAACGGTGTGGAGACACAAAATTCAGGGAGAAGCCGAACAATACTAAAGTAAAAGACTTACCGAGTTAATACTGAAAACGAACTTGAACACCAATCTTGACTCTCGCCTCGATCATAACACGAAAAGACTGGAGTTAATGTTAACTTTTATTCTCTGGGGCAAGAGACTGTTTTGGCTATCGGTGGCTACTCCCTCAACTGCTAGCTTTTTTCTCCCGACGAAATAACCAAATCATCAGGGCCACCACACCGATTTGTAGGGCAAAATTGGGTAAAGCGGTGGCTACGTCCCTGCCTGCCGCTAATTGGGCCAGAAAAACCACCGCACCAATAAAACCGGAAGCACCTAAACCGAGATAGATAAACTGCCGCAGACCTCGGTAGGGATTGGCCGCTTCCTCTTTCAAGCGGGCGTATTTTTGGGTATCGAGTCGAGGGGATTTGCTCATAAAAAAATCTTTCTAGCTTTGTATCTATTGTCCGTGATATAATCGGAAACTGGCAATGTGCCGATGTAGCTCAGTGGTAGAGTAGTTGATTCGTAATCAATTGGTCGTGGGTTCAAATCCCATCATCGGCTTGGGGTTTTACCTCCCGGAAGTTGACTAAGAAATACTGGTACAGTGGTTAAATGCCTTGGTTTTGTGGCGGCTATGGCAAAACCCCCTAAGGCCTTTGCCGGGGATTTGCGGCTCTCTTGGGTTTGGTGGGTAAAATCTATTCTCAGATACATTCCCACTGGCGAGCGAATGGAACGAACCACAAAGACACAAAGGACACAAAGATTGATCGGTCTTATATAAGTTAAACTTATCACAACAAGAGTAAGAGAGCCGATTGACTTCAATAAGCCATTTTAGCAGCAAACAAGAGGTAAAAGAGTTAATTCCTCTAACCGATCGTTCCCTATTTTGGTCGAAATCTTTGGGAAAAAATCAGCTAGTTACTAAAGAAAAGTTTGAATAATTTCTGCGATCGCTTGACGTTGGCAATCGTCATATCCCCAGCGTTCTAGAAAGGCTTGATATTCTCCTTGTCCTGTGTTTAAACTGGTAGCTAATTGTCGTAATTTTTCCCCCAAGGCTGGCGATAATAACTGCTTAATTAGTTGACTGTTTTTTTCTTGGACTTTCTCAGAACCTCGAGCATTTTCTTCGTCTCCTTGACTGCGATGATAGATGACCATTGCCGTGGACATGACCAGATTTTTAACTAATAATTCATTCACCAATGTCGGGGAAGTTTTTAAAGCGGTGATTACCTCCAAACTAGGATATTCCGTATAGGATAAATCGCTGGTTGAATAAGTAACAAAGAATCCTCTGGCTCCATTTTCTGTTGAGACTAACTCAGTAATTTCCTGAGTGATTGTATCGGTATCTAAAAACTCAATTTGACTTAGTAAATCTTGAGTTTGCTGGATAGCATTTTCAAAAGTTATACCCATAACAATAAATATCCTTCTGTGAAGTTTAATAGAAAAATACTAAGCGTCTAAAGCATTTAACCAATTAGTTAAATCCTCCACTGTCGAAAAATCCAATAAAGCTTCTCCCACTCGTTCCAGAGTATCAATATTTAAGGTTATAATCCAACTCTCTAGAGCCACATCAATAGCTCCTAACTTACGTTTAATCAGACGAATAATGGCTCTTCGTTACCCTTTATGCTAAATCAACAGACAAGATGCCAAGACAACATACTTCTAACCCAAAAATTCCGAAAGTTTCTAAAGCCATAGCCTCTCCGTTTTATTAGTTTAAGTTTATTGTTGATTCCCTCGACCAC
>NZ_JADBUZ010000081.1:0-17595 GCF_020245305.1 Microcystis sp. M20BS1
AGGGGAGAGAATTTCAAAGACCACTTGAGGAGCAATGTTATCTTCTTGCCATTGTTTATAGGAACCCCGTCTTCCTTTCGGACGACCAAATACTACCATAACATCGGGAGCAACCGGTCCAGTAATTTTCTTATCTTGGACGGGATACCAGAGCAGATCTCCCGCAATAAAAACGTTAGGAGAATTAGCAAAGAGAATCTCAAGATTTTCTTTGATTTTCACGATCCATCCGTATTGTTCGGTGTTATCAGCCATGGGTTTACCGTCACTGTCGGGGTATTCAATATCTGGATCAATAGCTGGTGTAAAGGTCATAATTTCTGCTCTGAGGTTATTTGTCTGAAAATTAAATTCTAGCAGTGAGGTTATCTTTCCCCTCTAGTCCCAAAATAACATCGTCAATAAGGTTGCTCAAAATGTTTGTGTACTTTTGTTAAAAAGAAAAAGTTTTCTTGACAAAAAGAACAACTTGTGCTAACGAATAAATCTCTGACTTGACAAAAATTCCCCGCACTAGAAGCTGATCCAGGATAGCGATCGAGCGTTATAATCGAGCCATTACCCCGCGCTCCCGGTCGGGAAGATAAATCTATTATGACCGCTCTCTACGAGGAAGATTTTGTTCTCTGGACGGAAAAAACCGCCGAACTGTTAAAGCGAAAAGAGTTTGACCGGGTGGACTGGGAAAACCTGATCGAAGAGGTGGAGTGTATGGGAAAAAGCGACAGACGGGCTGTAGAGAGTTTGTTAACTCAATTATTAATCCATCTCCTGAAACTATCCTATTGGGAATCGGAAAAAGAACGGAATGCCCGTCATTGGCTCGAAGAAATCGCCAATTTTAGGGTTCAATTGGAAAGAAAGGTAGATAGTCCGACTCTCGCCAATCATCTGCGGGACACTTTCGAGACAGCCTACTCTGATGCCAGAAAATCCCTGATTAACGCGCGGATAGTCGATAAAAATGCGATTCCCCTAGAGTCTATATTCACTCTCCAACAGGTATTAGACGGGGACTGGTTCCCGATCGATATCGAACCTTTTTTGGAAACCCGTCCATAAATTGCAGGCATATCCCCGCAAAAAGATTAGGATTATCAGCGAATATAACCGAATATGAAAGATATCGAGCAAATCCGCCGCCAAATCATCGAACGCTACCAACAATTATCGGCACTCGATCAGGTGATCGTCCGTTTTTTTTCCCTAATCTATGAGCCGATCGCCCGCAGCACTTTTCTAGACTGTTTAAATGAAACCCATTACCGCGACGAGAACAACCGGCGATTTAACGGCCAAACCCTGAAATCCCATTTAGATATCCTCCTAGAAGCGGAAGTAATCACCCAGGACAAAGGCTACGGGCCGCGCTGTCATCCCCTCCTCGTCGAGATTGCCAGCCGTGATAGCGTTAGTAAGGGAGAATTCAAGCGTTTTGCCGAGATTATCAAGGCAAAACTGCCGCAACCCCGAACTCGTTGGGATGAAAGCCTAGTTTTTCAGGGAAAAGAGCAATTAATCCGAGAAATCCGTCTGGCCATCTATAGTCAGGATTTCGACTCGATCGAACAACAAATCGCCGATTATCAGAAAACCAGCTATTCTTCCTCAAAAACCAGCCTAGAAGACCTTCTGGTTCTCATCTACGATAACCCCTTCGATGGGGATTGGTTACGGACGCAACCGACCAAATTTCAAGCCCTAGCACTAAATAGCATTCTTGTCAAGGCTTTTGAAAAAATAACTCGCGCCGATGGAGCTTTTTCCCTCCTAGAAGAACTCTGTCAAGACCAGACCAGTGTTTCCGAAGCCCATTTGTGGCTCGAACAGGCAATCATCCGAGGACAAAGCGATAAAGTGCGTCGGTATCTCGATCGCCCCTTCCCGGAAAGCCAAGCAGCAGCAATCGGGGCGATACGGGGTTGGATTGCCTTTCTAGGGGGGGAAAATAGCAAAGCGATCCAAGAATATACCCTCGCCCTTAAAGCCCTAAAAAAAGCCAAAGGAAAACAAAAAATCTATTTTTCTTCGATTAGCGGCTTCTCCTTTATTTTTGCCCTCCTCAAAGAAGGAACCCCCGAACGTCTCGCCGAAGCCGCCAGCTATACCAGTTGGGTGGCGCGTCAAAACGATCATCCTTTCAGTCCTATCTATGCCCGTCTGGAAAAAATCATCGCTGCCCGTCAGGGAGATATGCAGGCCAAAGACGCAATCATCGACGCGACGATCAATCCCTACCAAATGGGCCAGGGTCTAGAGACTCTTATCTATAGTATCTGTCTCTACTGGATGAGTAGCAGCATCGCTAAAAAACATCTGCCCCGCCTATTGCTGCCCCTCTACAAAGATGCCAAGGCGGCCGGCTACCATTGGTTAGCCCTAGAAACCGGGGCCCTACTGTCCCGACTCGATCGAGCGCCGGAAGCGGAAGTGGTTATAAAATGGCATCTCCCTTCCCCCCTGGTGGATGCGATCGAACCCCAAGAAGCTTGGCAACTGTGCCTGAATGCCTTGACTAATCTCTGCGCGCCAACACCAACCCCGGGTAAATCCAACCCCGTCGTCCGCCTTGCTTGGTTTCTCACTATCCATTCCGAGGATTATTTCCTGCAACCAAAAGAACAGAAACTCGACGCGCGGGGCAATTGGAGTCGCGGCCGTCCCGTCTCCCTTAAACGTCTGCGAAAAACTGGGGAAATTGACTATTTAACCCCGCAAGACCTGAAAATTTGCGCCCATATCTTCGTGGAATCCAGTTACTATGGCCAGAACGATTATCACTTTGAGCGCCGAGCCATTATCGAACTGATCGGTCATCCCCTGGTGTTTTGGGAAGATTCCCCCGGAACGCGGGTAGAAATCGTCGCCGGGGAACCGGAATTGCGAGTAAGTAAGCAAAAATCGGGTAAATTAATCCTCTCTTTACTGCCCGATCTCAGCGATCGCCAAGAAGTGCTGATTTGGAAAGAAACCCCCACTCGCGTTAAGGTAATCGAAGTCAAGCCGGAACACCGAAGCATCGCCGACATTATCGGCAAAAGCAACCGCCTAGAAGTCCCCGACAAGGGCCGGGAAAAAGTCCTGGCCGCGATCAATTCCCTCTCCGGGATAGTGACAGTACATTCCGATATCGGGGGAGGAAAAGCAGCCCGGTCAGTGGCAGCCGATAGTCAACCCCGGATTCATCTCTTACCGGCCGGAGAGGGTTTAAAAGTGGCGGTTCTCAGCCGTCCTTTTGGGGCAGCCGGTCCCTATTTCCGGCCTGGAAAAGGGGGAGAAACAGTAATCGCCGAGATTGAGGGGGAACGGCTGCAAACCACCAGAGATCTAGCTCTAGAGAAAAAACTGGCCCAAACAGCGATCGATTCTTGTCCGATCCTGATCAGTTTTGAGGAGGAAAATGGGGAATGGCGGCTAGAAAATCCAGAGGATTGTCTAGATCTACTGCTAGAATTGCGGGAATTAAACGATAGCGTCCTTGTGGAATGGCCAGAAGGGGAAAAATGGCGGGTGTCGCGTCAGCTTCGATTACAAGACCTACACCTAAATATCCACAGTCAACGGGATTGGTTTGCGGTAAGTGGGGAACTGCACCTAGAGGAGAAATCGGTGCTGAGTATGCAGGAGTTGATGAAATTGCTAGAGGGATCGCCGGGGCGGTTTATTCCCCTCGGAGATGGTCAATTTCTTGCATTAACCGAGGCATTTCGGGAACGGTTACAGGAAATGCGTGCTTTCTCGGAAAAGTCCGGCGACGGTTTGCGGTTTCATCCCTTCGCTGCCCCGATGCTCTCGGAACTCACCGAGGAAGTGGGACAACTCAAGGCCGATAAACGTTGGCGCGATAATTTGCAACGCTTTCAGGAGAGTCAGGATTTTACCCCAGAAGTCCCCTCAACTCTACAGGCAGAATTGCGCGACTATCAATTGGAAGGCTTTCGCTGGTTAGCTAGACTGGCCCGGTGGGGGGCCGGGGCCTGTTTGGCCGATGATATGGGATTAGGGAAAACTTTACAAGCTCTGGCAGTGATCCTAACCCGCGCCTCCGAGGGACCGACTTTAGCGATCGCTCCTACTTCAGTATGTTTGAACTGGATTAGTGAGGCGGAAAGGTTCGCACCCACCTTAAATATCATCCAACTGGGAACAGGCGATCGGCAAGCGCTACTCGATCGACTGCAACCTTTTGATCTGTTGGTCTGTAGCTATGGGTTATTACAGCAGGAAGAAGTTGCTACCATGTTGGCTGGGGTAGAATGGCGGACAATCGTTCTCGATGAGGCCCAAGCGATTAAGAATTTCTCCACCAAGCGATCGAAAGCAGCGATGAATCTGCGGGGGGATTTTAAACTAATCACCACGGGAACACCGATAGAGAATCATTTAGGGGAATTATGGAATCTTTTCCGTTTTATTAACCCCGGATTGTTGGGATCCTTGGAAAGTTTTGATCGCCGTTTCGCCACCCCGATCGAAAAATACGGCGATAAAACCGCTCGCGAACAGTTAAAAAAACTGGTGCGGCCTTTCCTTCTCCGGCGCACCAAAAACCAAGTTCTAGCGGAATTACCGCCGCGTACCGAGATTTTAGTCCCGATCGAGTTAAGCGTCGAGGAGAAGGCGTTTTACGAGGCCTTACGGCGGCGTGCTTTGGAGAAATTAAGCGAGAGTGACAGTACCGCCGGAGCAAAACATCTCCAGGTACTGGCAGAGATCATGAAATTACGCCGGGCCTGCTGTCACCCGCAGTTAGTGGCTCCGGATTTGGATTTACCCGGCTCGAAATTGTCCCGTTTCGGGGAAATTCTAGATGAGTTATTGGATAATCAGCATAAAGCGTTGGTTTTTAGTCAATTTGTCGATCATTTAGCAATTATCCGCAGTTATCTCGATCAAAGGCAGATAAAATATCAATACCTAGATGGTAGTACCCCAGCCGGCGATCGGCAGAAACAGGTGAAAGCTTTTCAAGCGGGGGAAGGGGACGTATTTTTAATTAGTTTAAAAGCCGGGGGGACAGGATTAAATCTCACCGCAGCCGATTATGTTATCCATCTTGATCCCTGGTGGAATCCCGCAGTGGAGGATCAGGCCTCCGATCGCGCTCACCGCATCGGCCAAAAACGTCCGGTGACGATTTATCGCTTAGTGGCCAAGGATACGATCGAGGAAAAAATTGTCGATCTGCACCACCATAAACGCGATCTCGCCGATAGTTTATTGGAGGGGACTGACGCCAGCGGCAAGTTATCCACTGACGAATTATTGCGCTTAATGGCCGAGGGATAAAAATATCCCCGACGCAGTTTAGACTAACTTTTTGATAGCTGCTACTAACTGCTCGATTTCTGATGGCAAAGTGAAATAATGAACACAGGCACGCACACAGAGGGGGTCGAGGAGAGTTCGCAGTAAAAACCCTTGTTTTTCTAGCTGTTGCACTAAATTTTGTGGGGTGATGGCCGAGTCAATTTGAAAGGAAACTAAACCGGATTCTGGCGGAGAATTTTTTAAACATTTCACCCCTTTAATCGTCTTTAATTCTTCCCAAAGATAAGCCGCTAATTGACAGATTTTTTCGTATCTTTGTCCCCCATCACCCCAGGCGTTATGTACCGCAATAGTTGCCCTTAAACCCTCAAATTGAGGATAGGCAGAAGTGGCCACTTCAAAGCGTCTAGCATCGGGTTTCCAACCGATAGGCTGTCCTTGCTTATCTGTTTCAATACCGCGCCAACCGATAAAAGTGGGCTGTAAACTAGGGAAAATTTCGGGACGAATATACAATCCTCCCACACCGGCCGGTCCACACCACCATTTATGACCTGTAAAAGCATAACAATCGGCGGCAGTAGTGCTTAAATCTAAGGGCAAACAACCCACGGATTGGGCAGCATCCACCACCACTAAAACGGGTTTTTCGGTGACAGAATTATCATGACAAAGCTGCGAGATTTCCTTGAGGGGTAAAACCTGTCCAGTATTCCAGAGAACGTGACTGACCACCAAAACCCTAGTTTTTGGACGTAAATGAGCGGAAATGACTTCTATCGGGTTGCCGCCGTTTAAAGTTTCCCGAATAGGACAAGTGGAGATTTCCAGATGATAACGACGGGCAATTTCCCGAACTGTGGCGATAATTCCGGGGTGTTCACAATCGGTTAGTAAAATATGTTCCCCCGCTTGCCAATCAACCCCCCAGAGGGCGATATTACAGCCTACAGTAACATCCTCGGTGATAGAGAGAGTTCTGGGGCTGATTCCCAATTCTTGCGCCATTTCTTGCCTGAGAAGTTCCGTTTTTTTGGTAATCCAATCGTTTACCTGTCCTGAAAAAGGCCCCTTTTGTTGGAGAAAATTATAGGTATCGATAATCGCTTCTAATCCGGCCTTGGGCAAGGTTCCCTGACCACCGAAATTAAAATAAACTTTATTGCTAAGTCCCCGAAATTCCTGTCTTTGTTCGGCTAAATCTGGTTTACTAGGGGCGCAATCGAGGCTATTTTCGTCTAAATTCTGCATAAGTGAGGAGATGGGGAGTCAGTTATCAGTTATCAGTTATCAGTTAGAAGGTGTTGGGTTTTGGGGTTTTAGTTGAATTCCCCATTCCCCCATTTTACCACTTCCTGACGACCGACTCCTGACGACTAACGGCTGAATTCTATCGACGGATCAAGTCGCAATTATCACAATAGTATTAAAGCAGAGGAAACATACTTGTGAATGTTTTCTTTTTTTAGTTTATTATTTTTTACCTTGAATGTCAGCCGGGAGGCTATGTATGTTTTACCGATGAGACGGGGCTTTTAAAGGAGCGAAGTAATTCGCCCCAGGGTTCCCCTCATGAAAAGCTGACCAGTATAGAACAGCACTTCGACACATTTCGCCACATTTTGATTCTCCAAACACTTATATTTATATTTATATTTATCGTCCTTGTTAAATATACTCAAAAAAGCTAAGTAGTCGTGCAAAATAAATTTCCTAGTGAAGAAAGGCAAAAGGCAAAAGGCAAGAGGTGGTTAGATATGTGTAATTAATTTTGCTTAGGTACTTATGATAGGGCATATTGGAAACTGGCACCTCGAGTTGCGCTCGGTTCGACTACGCTCACCGAGCGCAAGGGGAGATTTAAGCTCTATCCCATGAGTGCGATGGGAGTGTCAACAAAATCTGGGCAGACAGGGCCTACCCGATCATAATTATTTACTGGGGAGGGTTGGAAGCGGAAGGACTGCGATCGATGACTTGATCGATTAAACCATAGTCTAGAGCCTCTTCGGCGGACATAAAGAAATCCCTTTCCGTATCCTCGGCGATGAGGTCGAGAGGTTTACCGGTATGACTAGCTAGGTGTTGATTGAGTAATTGTTTGAGATAGAGAATTTCTTTGGCCTGAATTTCGATATCGGTGGCCTGACCTTGGGCGCCGCCGAGGGGTTGGTGAATCATGATCCGCGAGTTGGGTAGGCTCATTCTTTTGCCCGGTTTGCCGGCACTGAGGAGAAAAGCCCCCATACTGGCGGCTAAACCAATACAAATGGTGCTGACATCGGGACGGATTTGATTCATGGTGTCAAAAATCCCTAATCCGGCCGAAACGGAACCACCGGGGGAGTTGATATACAAGTAAATATCTTTTTCGGGGTCTTCTGCTTCTAGAAAGAGTAATTGGGCGACGATTAGGTTAGCCAGGTCGCTGGTCACTTCTTGTCCCAAAAAGACGATTCTTTCCCGGAGTAGTCGGGAGTAGATATCGAAGGCGCGTTCGCCCCGGCCTGTGGTTTCAATAACGGTAGGAATCATTGCGCTTTCTTGTCTTGCTGCTGCGGTTAGTTTTTTGATTTTGACATACTCCCACCGTCAAGCTACGCTGTGACGGGGGATTCTTCCCATATCACTATCGGAAATTCCTTGTTCAACGAGACAGCTTAGATTCTCAATGTCTCCATTCAAAATCCAGAGGTCGGACTCTCCCAAGGCGTTTGGGTCGGTTTCTGTTTGCCCAACAGTACCGTTGAGATGATTTCCCAAATATTTCAACCCTTTTTTAAGAATATTTATTGCTGCATTATGATCCCTATCTATGACTGTTTGACAATTAGGACATTGATGAGTTCTAGTGCTTAAGGTTTTTTGAACTCTCGTCCCACAAACTGAACAATCTTGAGAAGTAAAATGCGGTGGTACAGCAACACAAACAATCTGATAAATCTTGGCAAAATAATTCAGCCATTGAGTGAATTGATACCAAGAAGCATCGGAAATCGACTTGGCGAGCTTACGGTTTTTGACTAAGTTTCTTACCTTTAAAGCTTCATAGACTACCAAATCATTAGACTGGACTAACGCCAAAGCCTCTTTAATTGCTTTGTCTTTACGTTGTCTTGATACTTTAAGATGAAGCCTAGCTACTTTTACCCGTTGCTTGTGATAGTTTTTAGACTGTTTCTTTCCTTTACGGAATTTCTTAGATAATCGTCGTTGTGCTTTTTGAAGTCGTTTTTCTGACTTTCTTAAATAACGTGGATTCTCTACAGTATTGCCTTGAGCATCGGTATAAAACTCCTTTAACCCTAAGTCAATTCCTGTTATTTGTCCCGTCGGTTTATGGTATTCTTGCCGTTCTACGTCAATCAGAAACTGGCAATAATAACCGTCAGCACGTCTAACAACTCTTACCCGTCTAATCTGTTGCTCTGAATAATAAACTAAGGTCTTTTGACTACACCATAAATCAAATTCTCCTGCTTTAAAGCCATCAGTAAATCTGATTTTACGTCGATCATCAGATAGTTTGTAGCCTGTTAGTTTGTATTCAACAGAACGACTATGCTTTTTGAACCGAGGAAAACCCTTTTTCTCTGGTATATTAGCATGACAATTCTGATAAAACTTACTAATTGATTGCCAGGCTCTATCAGCAGCAGATTGACGTGCTTGTGAGTTTAATTTATTAACCCAAGGAGTCTCTTTATTGTTAGCTAGTACCGAGCAAAGTTTTTGGAGATTATTGCGGGTTGTACCCTTATGATCCATCCAATAACGAACACAAGAATTACGCACAAACTGAGAAGTTTTGATAGCTTCATCAAGCCGGTGATATTGCTCTAGTGTCCCGTTTTTTAGCTTTGCTTCTACGACTAGCATATAACAATTCTCGACCATTGGTTAAGTAGATTATAACACAGTTTGTCCACAGATGGTGGAATTAAACCGATGCTCCGTTGCTAATATTCTGGTCGGATTTCATCCCCCGCTAATTTTTGTGAGTATCTTATCGAAAAATGTAGCGGGGGTATTCATCCGATATTTTAGGTAACTTAGAGAATGGGAAGTGGGGAAGTGGGGAAGTGGGGAATTTCAACTAAAACCCCAACACCCTAACACCTAACGGCTAACGGCTAAAAATAATCTTCTCGATGGCATCTAGGGCGGTTTCTAGGTCATCATTGACGATTTGATGGGGGAATTCCTCGCTGGCGGCCAATTCTTCTCGGGCGCGCTCCAGGCGACGGGCGATCGCTGTTTCGGCATCTTTGCCCCGGTCGCGCAAACGACGTTCTAATTCCTCGAAACTGGGGGGTAGGATAAAGATTCTCCTCGCTTCGGGGAAGCTTTTACAGACCTGTCTGGCTCCCTCTAATTCGATTTCTAGAATGACGGTCTGGCCTGCCGCTAATTGAGCGGCGATCGCTGATTGGGGTGTTCCATAGTAGTTGCCCGCGTATTCAGCCGATTCGAGAAATTCTCCGGCTGCCATTTTCTCCTCGAAACTGGGACGGTCGAGAAAGTAGTAATCTTCCCCCTCAATTTCACCCGGTCGAGGTGGGCGCGTAGTGGCGGATACGGACAGGTAGAGGTTAGGGAAACGAGTTAGTAAATGCCGTACTAGCGTACCCTTGCCCACACCGCTAGGGCCAGTAATGACGATTAATTGACCGGGTTGCATGGGGTTAATAACTTAGTTGCTACTATTAACAGGGGCTTCCTTGTTGACCACGAAACGGTGAGCCACGGTTTCTGGTTGAATGGCCGACAGCACTACATGACTAGAATCGGTGATGATCACCGCACGAGTCCGTCTTCCGTATGTAGCATCGATTAAACAGCCTTTATCCCGAGCATCACTGATGATGCGTTTGATAGGAGCCGATTCTGGGCTAACGATGGCGATAACCCGATTAGCGGAAACAATATTACCGAAGCCGATGTTGATCAGTTGTATATCCATAAGTTAACAAAGGTGCAGTCCTTTGTACAAAAGAGTGTGGAGGTATGATTACAATGTTATCGAGAAAGATTTAGCCTTACAACGCTAAAAATAACATTCTTAATCACATTTTAGTATTTTTTCAGGTTTTTTGCGATTTTAATTAAATTTGTTTACACGAGTCTCTATCTTAGGGAGTAAATAGTCCAAAAGTCGGGAAAATTAGGGAATTTTGGGGAGTGGGGAGCAGGGTGTGGGGTGTAGGGTGTGGGGTGTGGGGTGTAGGGTGATGGGGTGATGGGGGAGTGGGGTGATGGGGTGATGGGGTGATGGGGTGATGGGAGAACAAATAAAAATAATCTCCTGACTCCTGACGACCGGCTACTGACTCCTGATCACTGATCACTGTTAAGAATGTCCCCGGCAATGGCATGATAATTATGGTGACTAATAAGTATTCTCTATCCTTGGTGGGTGTGTTAGACTATGGGTTTTGCTGATCTATCGATCGCTGATATTGCGGCAGAGTACGATCTGGCCGATGAATCTGTGTTGTCACTTTGCGACCAATTAGGCATCTCCTATAAAGATCGGCAGACTAATCTCGCCCTAGAAGATGCTAAAGCAATTATCTCACTGATTTTATCCCAACGCTCAGGAGTAACCGCCTCGAAAACGGAAACGTCCCCTTGACTTTATTCCCCACTGCGATCTTCTCGGTGTCCGTGATCACTTAGAATCGATCGACACCCTCCCAGAGGAGAAAATTTTTTAGTCACCTTAAAATCCCCTTTCTTGGAACAATTGCGAGTAGGAGAACAATGATCAAACGTTTGATTGTGGCAGCGATCGCTGTAGTCTTTTTTGTATTACAATTCAATCTTAACGGCGCTAGTGCCTTAGAACTCAATGAAAAAACCCTCACCATCACCCTCAATGACGCAGGGGAATCGGTGACTTTGACTTCTGAACAAGCGACGGAAGGACAGAAACTTTTTGTCGCCAATTGTACTAAGTGTCACCTGCAAGGTAAAACCAAAACTAATAATAACGTCAGTTTGGGTCTGGGTGATCTGGCAAAAGCGGAACCTCCCAGAGATAATCTGTTAGCATTGATTGATTATCTAGAACATCCCACCAGTTACGATGGTGAAGATGATCTAAGCGAATTTCATCCCAATGTTAGCCGTCCGGATATCTTCCCAGAATTACGCAATCTGACCGAAGATGATGTGTATAACGTCGCCGCTTATATGTTGGTTGCTCCCCGTCTAGACGAGCGTTGGGGTGGTACAATTTACTTCTAAATTGCCCTCCATATATCCCTCGATCCCTCTAGATTTCTAGGGGGATTTTTGATTAGACAGCAAATAGTTGTAAAAATTCTTTGAGTTCATTTAATACTTCATGCTCAAAGTTCCAAATGTCTTTTTTGGTTAAAGCATGGGATAAATTACAATATTTCTTAGCCTCTCTTTTTTCATTCTGTGATGGTGTATCTTCCCTGATATAGTTTTGAATCCACAATTTATCAATTTTTTTACGATTTATATCAATATTTTTTTGTGCAAGACAGGATCGCCAAGCTTCTACACAATCAGCATGGGGAGAATCTTGGGTTTTAATTTCTCTCAACACTGTCTCTAGTTCTCCCTGTTCATTAACATGAAGAAAATGACAACCTATTTGAGTATTCGTAGAAGCATTTAATTGAAATAGCTTTTGGGTATCATCTATCCTGGCTGCTTCTCTAAAAACTCTTTGAATACATTGACTAACCAGAGCAAGTCTTTCTTCTCTGGTTTGTTCATCTAAATCTAAAACAATACCTATCTTTTGAATATCATCTTTGAGCAGGGTGTTATTAAGTCGTTTCAGTCGTTGTTCAAGGCTACGATAATTTTCTCGTTCTATTCCGTCTAGAATATAAAATTCAACAATAGTTATCCTTAAATGATTCGATTCATTAATATGCTCAATAATAGCTCGTAAAAAAGCCGCATCATCTTGACTTTCAACAATTATTACATTAGCCACGATTCTACTCACCTCTGATTCGATCATTATGCTTGAGAGCATAATCTAAGATATCTAATTCACTTTTAATACCGATAATTTTATCAGTTCTGGGACTCCTTGCTAGTTCAAAATAAGCCCCCTGTTCTGGATAATATTCTAACCCCACATCGGCAAAAGCTTGGATCATCTCTAAACTGTGGGTTGTGGCAAAAATTTGGCTATCTAGTTCGATAGCTAATCGGAATAAAGTTTTCCAAATATCTGGGTAAGAAGTATAGTGAAGACCATTTTCTATTTCATCGATAAAAATAATTTTTTTAGGATTGATGAGTAGAGCAAAAATCATCTCTATCAGACGATTAATAGCTTCACCAAACAGAGATATGGGTAGGCGTTTTCTCTCTTTTCTTTTCAGATATAAATTTGGTTCACCCAGAAAAAAACTTTCTATTTTTTCAATGGACGGATCGAGAATTTGTAGAGCTTTTAGCACTTCTTCTTCCTGTTCATTAAAAACTATTTTAGTATAGGCCTCGCTCAATTCTTCCAAAGATTTATTGACAGATGCGGCAATGATTACTGGTTCCTCATCACCCCCATTAGGTAAAGCTAGTATCTCCTTAGAACTGGCAATTAAAAAATAGTTCATTTGCTCATCATTTGAGTCATGATCATGGTCAAAACTTGTGTGAATATTTAAGATAGAAATAACTGATTTATCTTTAGCGATAAAATCGTATAATTTTTGCCAGTCTTCAGAGATGCCTAGAACACTATCTTTAAGAGAACTAGAAATCGATATTTTTACCAATTTATCTCCTTGGTTAGATTGGGAGCCTTTTAAATCAATAATATTTTTTCTATCAAGATTGAATAATAAATCATCCCAGGCATTTTTAGGAACAGCCCGAACAACTGCTAAAGATTGCCTACGAATGATTCCTCTGATGTAGGGATGAATAGTATTTGGATAGGGATAACTATACAAAAATATTGCCTCTAACAGGGCAGTTTTCCCTGAATTGTTCTTACCACCAATTAAATTAACTCGCTCAAAACCTTCAATTTTGGTATGCTCAAAACATCTAAAATTACTAATTTCAATATCCTTAATCATGTTGACCTCCTGGCTGGATAAGCATAAATTTAGGGTTAGGAATGACCCTGGCAAGATGGGGATTTTTTTACTTAATTCTAGACGAGAATCCCCTCCAACTCTCAAAAAGGTGACTATCCCCCACCGAAACTGCCGCCCTAAGAGATAATAGAGACAGGGATTTATTTACATTTCTTCATCATGGCTAGAGACTTACGAGGATTTATTAAGCTTTTAGAAGATCGTGGCCAATTACGCCGCATTAGTGCATCGGTCTCTGCCGATTTAGAAATTGCCGAGATCGCTAATCGGATGCTGCAGGTGGGGGGACCGGCCCTACTGTTTGAAAACGTGCAAGAGGCCGAGTTTCCCGTCGCTATTAACCTGATGGGAACGGTAGAACGCATCTGTTGGGCGATGAACCTGAATAAACCCGAAGAATTGGAAGATTTAGGCAAAAAACTCGCCCTCTTGCAACAACCGAAACCGCCGAAAAAACTCTCCCAAGCGATCGACTTTGGTAAAGTGTTGTTTGATGTCCTGAAAGCCAAACCCAACCGTAACTTTTTCCCTGCCTGTCAACAGGTGATTTTAGAGGGGGATGAAGTAGATTTAAAGAAAATTCCGATGATTCGTCCCTATTCGGGCGATGCAGGTCAGATTATCACCCTAGGGCTAGTAATTACTAAAGATTGCGAAACGGGAACCCCTAACGTCGGTGTCTATCGCTTACAGCTACAGTCTCACAATACCATGACCGTCCACTGGTTATCCGTGCGCGGTGGGGCGCGTCACCTGCGAAAAGCGGCACAAATGGGCAAAAAATTAGAAATAGCCATCGCTTTAGGGGTCGATCCTCTGATTATCATGGCCGCCGCCACTCCTATCCCCGTAGATCTGTCAGAATGGCTGTTTGCGGGATTGTACGGTGGTTCTGGGGTACAGTTAGCCAAGTGTAAAACCCTCGATTTGGAAGTGCCGGCCGACGCAGAAATCGTCCTCGAAGGAACAATTACCCCCGGAGAGGTATTGCCAGATGGACCCTTTGGTGATCACATGGGTTACTATGGCGGTGTGGAAGATTCACCCCTGATTCATTTCCACTGCATGACCCATCGTCGCGACCCCATTTATTTAACCACTTTTAGCGGTCGTCCTCCCAAGGAAGAAGCGATGATGGCTATCGCTCTTAATCGTATTTATACACCGATTTTACGGCAACAGGTGTCGGAAATCAGGGATTTTTTCCTACCGATGGAAGCTTTAAGCTATAAAGCGGCGATTATCTCCATTGATAAGGCCTATCCCGGACAAGCGCGGCGAGCGGCCTTAGCTTTTTGGAGTGCCTTACCCCAGTTCACCTATACTAAATTTGTCATCGTCGTCGATAAGGAGATTAATATTCGCGACCCCAGGCAAGTGGTTTGGGCAATTAGTTCTAAAGTGGATCCGGTTCGCGATGTGTTTATTCTCCCGGAAACCCCCTTTGATAGCCTCGATTTTGCCAGCGAAAAGGTCGGTTTGGGGGGGAGAATGGGAATTGATGCCACGACAAAAATGTATCCTGAAACTGACCACGAGTGGGGGGAACCTTTGGAGTCGGATCCGGCCATGGCGGTCAAGGTTTCTCAACGCTGGTCAGAATACGGTTTAATCGATATTAATTTACAAGAAGTAGATGCCAATAAATTTGGCTATGAAATGTAGATTTATTCGACTAAGCTGTCAGCTAAGAGGCATTTTAAAAGATTTAGAATCTTGTCTTCTGACAAAAGATTCGCAAACTTCAGCAAAAATGATTCTACAGATAATGGTAAACCAAAACGTCAATGTAGAGATTGTGGCGATCGATTTAACACTACCTCAATTTTCTCAAAAAAATCGACCCGCCGCTAGGCGGGAGACAAAGGGCAAAAGAGCAAAATAAGGGAGGGTTAAAGTCCTGGGGAGACACAGGCAAACCGAATGATAAAGGTGGTGCGTTAAAGCGGATTGTTAATTTTAGTTTTTTGACCGAATTGATAGCCGCAAACACGCACCTTACACTCTACTAAAAGTGGGAGGTTTTCAACCCAAATTTTCTGGTAAAATGATTAAGGATAATTGGCCAAAACTTTATGAGGATTTAAGCCTGTGATTATCAAAGAGTTAGAAGAGCAACTTCTTGCCCTCAAACCTAGCGAAAAAGTGCAGGTAATCCAGTTACTCGCTCAAAGTCTGGGTGGTGATTGGCAGGGAATTGAGAAAACGCCTAAAGTTTGCGGCGGACAAGCTTGCATTGCCAATACAAGAATTCCAGTTTGGGTGTTAGTAGAAGCTCGTCGTCTTGGTTATAGTGATGCTGATTTATTAACAAGTTATCCGACTATTAAGGCTACGGATTTAGCTAATGCTTGGGTATATGCGGCAGCTCATGAAGATGAGATTGATTTGCTCATTGAGCAGAATGAGGCAGTTTAGGGGATGGCACGTTTTTACGCAGATGAGCAGTTTCCTTTGCCGGTTGTGGAATTGTTGAGAAATTTGGGGCATGATGTTTTGACGGTGCAAGAAGCGGGAAATGCTAATCAACAAATTTAAAATAGAGACAAAATATTCTCATCTAGATGCCACATCATTTCATCTAGATGGAGAATATAAAAGTGAAGAAAAAAAAGAGAAAAAAGAAGAAGAGATTATCAAAGAAAGACCAATAATTATTACCAAAGGATATTCTCGTGACCATCGACCAGATTTGAAAGAATGCGTCTTAGACTTAATAACAACCCAGGATGGAGACGTACCATTATTTGTGAGAGTTGGAGATGGAAATGAAGAAGGGTAAGCTGTCTTTGGCAAAATCTTAGTAGAATTTAAAAAACAAATAAAATTTGACAGTATTATGGTCTGTGACAGTGCCTTATATAGTCAAGAGAATCTTTAACTAATTCAACATCTAAAATGGATAAGTAGAGTTCCCATGACGATAAAAAGAGCCAAAGAATTAGTCCAAAATGCAGAAATGGAAGAAATAGATGCCAAGGAAAGAGAAAAAAGGGCAGAGCTAAATTTCTGACAGGGGAACAAGCAAGCTGAAAAGCTTATTTAGCATGGAATACAGACACAGACTCCCAAAAAAGATAAGTCATATTTACTATGTATGACCTAGATAACGAAAATGATAAGTGAACTATACCAGAAAGTGTTAGAAAATGAACTGGGACGAGCCGGATATCTACTGTTGTTAATGATAGTTGGAACCTGGCAAATACTAAAGCAAGCTAAGTTAGAGATATTAGCAGAAGCACTACCAATACCAATCCTGTTTGAGAGTCGGAGAAAAAAACTAAAAAGATTTTTAAAGCTGGAAATTCTGAATATTGAAAAAATCTGGTTTCTCTGCCTAAAAGAGATGTTAAAACAGCAGCAGAGATTCACAATAAAAGGATTAGTATATATTGCCATAGACCGGACGAGTTGGGGAGCAATTAATATCTTGATGGTGAGTCTAATTTATGACAAGAGAGCCATCCCAATCTATTGGGAGATATTAGATAAAAAAGGAAGTAGTAATCTCGAAGAACAGCATCGAGTATTGGGGAAAATATTGACGGTGCTATCAGGTCATAAAATAGTGGTATTAGGAGATAGAAAATTTTGCTCGGTTAGTCTTGGAAAGTGGTTTCAGAAGCAGAGTTTATACTTTTGTTTAAGACAAAAACAAAGTACAAATGTGAAGACAAAAGAAGGAATTTATCAAGCAATGAGAGAGTTAGGAAATGAGAGAGTTAAGTTTAAGTCCAGAAACTCAACTATTTTTGAAGGATGTCAATATTACAAAAGAGCAGGGATTTGTCGAGTTTAACTTAGCGGGTAAGTGGAAAAAAACTATGGGGGTTTTCAAACAAAAGAACCTTGGTATATTCTGACAAATTTTGGAGATTTAGAGACGGCAATAATTGCCGATCAAAAAAGATTTGATATTGAGGAGATGTTTCGAGATTTTAAGTCGGGAGGCTATAGCTTAGAAGGTTCTCAATTAGCACCGAAATACCTATCAAAGCTGATAATTGTTATAGCTATCGCCTATACAAGTGCCACACTACAAGGTAAAAAAATTAAGGACATGGGAATCCAAAAATATGTCACAAGACCTGAAAAAAGATATAAAGGTCAACGCAGACACAGCAGTTTTTATGTGGGTCAACATCTCTATCATTGGCTCCAGCTACATCAAATGTTCCAAAAAAATATAGAAGAGCTAATGCAAATTAGCCGCTATCGGTTG
>NZ_JADBUZ010000082.1:0-8370 GCF_020245305.1 Microcystis sp. M20BS1
GAGTTGTCAAACAATCCGAAACTGGTTTGGAGAAATAATTAGTTATTTCGAGCGAAGGACAACGAATGGGATGGTCGAGGGAATCAACAATAAACTTAAACTAATAAAACGGAGAGCCTATGGCTTTAGAAACTTTCGGAATTTTTGGGTTAGAAGTATGTTGTCTTGGCATCTTGTATGTTGATTTAGCATAAAGAGTAACGAAGAGCCATATTTTGTCTCCGACTCAAGAGTTTTTATCAGAGTTTAAATCTATCTTCGTTATAGTTTCATATCTATACTTTTTCTTCCCCAAAAAATGTAATATTATCTTACAATAAATCCAGTTATTAAAGACTGATTATTTATTCTCCCTGTTCCCTTTTGCCTGTCCTGATATGTAGCCTATACTCAACAGATTAACAAGGGAGACTTAAAGCTGAAAAAAGGGGCTTCGCGCCCCCAAAAATCTTTAGTCAACCGATTAAAAATCTACACCAGACTATAGACAATTACTAAGCCCAAAACTGCGGCAAAGACAATTAAAGCGTAGAATTGGGCGCGACCATTTTCGAGGTATTTAAGACCTTCACCACTGACAAGAGTAGCTAAACCGGTTAAATTCACTGCCCCATCGATAACGCGATAATCCACTTCCATAATTTGCCGTGCGAGACGACGACAACCCTGGACGAAAACTCGATCATAGAGATTATCAATGTACCATTTGTTCAGGGAAAAACGATACAAAGCGGGGAATTTTTCCGCAATAGTTGCGGGGTCAATTTTCTTCTGGAGATACATCAAAGAAGCGACAGTAATCCCGATTAAAGCAATCCCTACCGAATTACCCGCCATAATCAGAAACTCTGTCCAATCAAAAGCATGAACTTCTTCCACCACTTCGTTAGGAACATGAATAAAACCCTCGAAGAAATTCTGCCAAGGTTTACCCACCAAACCAATCAACAAAGAGGGAACCGCCAAAATCATGAGAGGTAAAGTCATAGTAATTGGCGATTCGTGGGGTTCATGGGCATGATGGCCGTGGTTGTCTTCTTCCTGCGCTTCCGAGTCTAATTGCTTAACATTCATTGCCCCCGGTCCAAAAGCCGGAATCGCGCCCGCGTTGGCTAACAGTCGCCGTTTAATCTCCTTATTAGTCCCTCTAAACTCCCCTTCAAAGGTATTAAAGTACATCCGGAACATATAAAAAGCTGTTAAACCCGCAGTACCCCAACCGATTAACCATAAGGACGGGTTCGCCTCAAAAGCTAAACCGAGAATTTCATCCTTCGACCAGAAACCAGCGAAGGGAGGAATCCCACAGATGGCCAGAGTTCCCACCAGGAAAGTTAGGGCAGTAATGGGCATATACTTGCGTAAACCGCCCATCATCCGCATATCTTGCGCTAAAACCGGCTCATGACCGACCACATCCTCCATACCGTGGATGACCGAACCGGAACCGAGGAACAACATCGCTTTAAAATAAGCGTGGGTCATCAGGTGGAATAATCCGGCACTATAGGCACCAATACCCATAGCCATAACCATGTAACCCAATTGGGAGATGGTGGAATAGGCTAAACCCTTTTTGATATCATTCTGGGTGAGGGCGATACTTGCCCCTAGAAAGGCAGTAAAGGCCCCCGTCCAAGCAATTACCGTCATCGCCGTCGGAATTGGCTCAAAAACGGGATACATCCGAGCAATCAGGAAAACTCCGGCGGCCACCATCGTGGCGGCGTGAATCAGGGCCGAAATCGGGGTCGGACCTTCCATGGCATCCGGTAGCCAGACATGAAGGGGAAATTGGGCTGATTTGGCCACGGGTCCCAGGAAGACTAAAACGGCGAATAATGCCGCTAAACTGCCGGCAATGGCTCCAGAAGAGACTAATTCCTCTAGACGTTCACCCATGATATCAAACTCGAAGCTACCGGTGGCCCAGAAAAGCCCCAGCATTCCCAGTAATAAGCCAAAATCGCCGACGCGGTTGGTAACAAAGGCTTTTTGACAGGCCTCGGCAGCCGCCGGACGAGTGAACCAGAAACCTACTAGCAGATAGGAACACATCCCCACCAATTCCCAGAAAATGTAGATCTGGACGAGGTTGGGACTGATGACCAAACCGAGCATAGAACTGCTAAAAATGCTCAGATAGGCGTAAAAACGCACATAACCGGGGTCATGGGCCATGTAACCATCGGTATAAATCATCACCAAAAAGGCTACGGTGGTGACGATAACCGACATTAAAGCGCTGAGGTGATCGATCGTATAACCCATTTTCAGGTGAAAGTTACCCGCCGATGCCCAATCGATCATTTGGTTGTAGGGAGCGTGTCCATTGATTTGACTCCACAGCAGCGCAAAAGACAGCACCATCGACGCACCGAGGGTAGAAATGATCAATACAGCATTCACCTGTCGCAGACGATTGGTGACTTCATTAAAGGAAATTAAGCCCGCGCCGACTAGGGTAGCGCCTACCAAAGGCAGGACGGGAACTAGCCACGCGTACTGATAAAGCGGTTCCATTCAGTAATACCTAGTTTACAATTTCACACTATTTGGTTTATCCTCATCTATTGTGACATAGGTTAATTCTTAAGAAAGTGTTTATACCTAGTTTTGCTTAATAGGGCGGCGAAAGGTCAAAGGATCTTATCAATTTGGCAGTTTAGCGAGCGGGACGGTAATTTTTAGGGAGAAGCGGCAAAATTATCGAATAACCACGAAAGCAAGGAAACGATTAAATACGGGTTTCTCCTAGCCAATAGGACAATTTATTTAGTACAATTTAACTATACCGATCAAAATTAGTCCAAAAGGGAAATCATTCTTTATATAGTGCCTGTCACAGTTAAAATCATTGAGTATGATGGGGAGTTTAACTTAACGAGGTATCATGTCCACCGCTCGCCATATTCTAGCACTTCTAAAAAGTCATGTAGAAGGAGAAGAGCAGCAATTTTATTCTGCTGCCCTACAGATGGCTGCACACGAAGCAAGACAAGGACATGGTAAGTTAGCCCAAGAAATTCGCGAATTAATTGACCAAGCAAAGGCTAGTAAATCGGTTATTGAAAAAAAATCTGATCCAATTCCTTTAGTACAACCAAAAGGAGATTTAGCCAATCTGGTTTCGGTCAGATATCCCGATATTCGATTATCGGATATGATTTTAACCTCTGACCTTGAATTTAGACTTAAACGAGTATTAACTGAACAAAGACAAGGAAAAAGACTCAGAGAACATAATCTTACGCCTCGCCGGAAACTGTTGTTAGTAGGTCCACCGGGTTCTGGTAAAACAATGACGGCTGAAGCTTTAGCAGGAGAGCTTAAATTACCTTTGTTTACGACTTTATACGATAGTCTAATGGGCAAGTATATGGGAGAAACGGCTAGTCGTTTAAAACTGATTTTTGAGGCGATGACAATAACAAAAGGGGTCTATTTTTTTGATGAATTTGATGCGATTGGGACTCAACGTCATAATTCTAACGACGTGGGAGAAATTCGTCGCATTCTCAATTCTTTTTTGATGTTTTTAGAACAAGAGCAAGGGGATAGTTTGATTTTGGCAGCAACTAATCATCCTCAGTTACTAGACAAAGCTCTTTTTAGGCGTTTTGATGATGTAATTGAATATCAGCTTCCCGATGCCGCAATTATTCGTGAATTGATTGAATCTCGTCTTATTTCTTTTGAAATTGACTGGAAAGATTGGTCAAACATTCTTAATCAAGCCAATGGACTCGCTCAAGCTGAAATTGTCAGAGCGACAGATGACGCAGCCAAGCAAGCTGTTTTGTCAAATAGTCAGAAGGTAAGCGAAGATTCTCTGATTTCAGCTATTATGGAACGTAAGGATCTGAACTTCAATGAATAAAACCTAATCCCATAATGTCGCAACGTTCTCGCCGTCTTCCTCACTTGTATCTACGGAATAACCCTCGATTTCGCTCAAGCATTAATTATACTTCACCGCGTTCAGTTAATGCTCCACCACCACCCTATCGGAACAGAATAGAACACGCTGCAAAATTAGAACTTGCTATTGGTGAAGCGATTACGAAAGCTCGTCAACAATTAGAATCCCGTTTATCGGCAATTGCCGTCGGACAACCCGGATTCTATTTAGAATTTCAGGTAACAAAAGATCAAGCGAATGCTTTTGAAAATTTAGGAGATAAACGCAAAAAAATTGAATTAGTTGCTGTTAAGCCTTCTCCTGAACAAGAAAATATAGTTAAGGCTACTGTTTTTGTACCAGAGTCAGCGACAGAATTTTTTGAGAACAAAGTAGAAGAATATCGTGATGAAGAAACAACAAAAGGAAACCCAAAAAATGCAGCCCTAATAACACGACTAGAAAACGTTGAAATTGGTACAGTTCAATCATTATTTACTGATGATCCTGCTTTATTTCCTCAGAATGGACAATCAATATGGTGGGAAGTATGGTTACGTCGTGGACAACTTGAAGACTTCCAAACCATTGCTCAAAGACTCGATATTATGACTAAATTTCATATACATTTTCCCGAAAGAACTGTTACTTTAGCTATGGCTAATGTAGAAAAAATACAGCAAGTTCTTCAAAATTCTGATACGGTTGCAGAATTAAGAATTGCTAAAGATACGCCTTCCTTTTTTCTTGATATGAAATTAATTGAAAAGGAGGAATGGGTCGAGGATTTATGGAATCGAACTTTACCTCCTAGAGATAATGCTGTTGCTGTCTGTCTTCTTGATTATGGAGTTAATAGACGACATAAACTGATTGAAAAAGGTCTTGATAGTAGTGATTTATATACTTGTGATCCTAATTGGGGAACTCATGATCCTCATAATACACATGGTACAGAAATGGCGGGTTTAATTCTTTATGATGATTTATTTAATGCTTTACAAACACAAGGATATATAACGCTTATTCACCGTTTAGAATCAGTTAAAATTCTCCCTCCTGTCGGACAAAATGATCCTGAACTTTATGGCGCAATTACAGAGCAAGCAGTCTCTCGTCCAGAAATACAAAATCCCAAGCGAAAACGTATTTTCTGTATGGCTGTAACTAGCGAGCAGCCATCACCAAATTATGGAACTCCCTCCTCATGGTCAGCAGCAATAGATCAACTATCTTTTGGTGAAGATAATTTTAAGCGATTAATCATTATTTCAGCAGGAAATATCAGAGAAGAAATATCTTTATCTGATTATTTAACCCGCAATGATGTGGCAACAATTGAAAACCCAGCACAAGCTTGGAATGCTCTTGTTGTGGGAGCTTACACTGAAAAAGTTAATATCAGTCATCCCGACTTTCACGGTTGGCAACCTGTAGCTCCTTGGGGTGATTTATCTCCTAAAAGTTGTACTTCTGTTTCTTGGGAAAATCAATGGCCAATTCGTCCTGATATTGTTTGTGAAGGGGGAAATTATGCCTCAGATGGGGAAAATTATGCACAAATGATTGACGATTTATGCTTATTAACAACTGCTCATAGTCATAACTATAAATTGTTTACTTATATGTGTGATACCAGTTGTGCAACTGCACTCGCTAGTTATATGGCTGCTCGAATTCTTTCAGAAAATCCCAAATATTGGCCAGAAACAATACGCGCTTTAATTGTTCATTCAGCCGAATGGACTGTTAGGATGAGAGCTAATTTTCCAAAGAAATTGAAGCAGCAAGATAAAAAAAATTTGATTCGTCGCTATGGATATGGTGTTCCTGATTTAGACAGAGCTTTAAAAAGTTCAAATAGTGACTTAACACTGGTTATTGAAGATCAACTGACACCTTTTAAAAAAGATGGTAGTGACATTAAAACAGACAAAATGAATTTTCATAGCTTACCCTGGCCAAAAGAAAAGCTAGAACAATTAGGAGAAGCCAAGGTAGAACTGAGAGTAACTTTATCGTATTTTATAGAACCTAATCCAGGGGAGCGAGGTTATAAAAGAAAACACCATTATGCCTCTTATGGACTCAGATTTCAAGTAAAAAAACCTTTAGAGACCAATCAACAATTTCAACATAGAATTAATAAAGCTACCAGAGAAGAAGAAAAAAATATTTCTGGCATTAAAGAGGAAGATAACTGGTTTTTGGGTCCTCATTTAAGGAGTCAAGGTTCACTTCATTCTGATATATGGACAGGAACGGCCGTCGATTTAGCAAGTAGAGGAATGATAGGCGTTTATCCTGTTGGTGGATGGTGGAAAGAACAAATACAAGAGGAACGCCATGATCAACCTGTTCGCTATACATTAATTGTAACGATTCGAGTACCAGAAATTGAGTGTGATATTTACACCCCTGTATCTAATTTAATTTTAATCAGTCAAGATACACCCACTAACATACCAATAGAAACAGAGATTTAATCTTTACATCGAACTTCATTCATTAAATATATCTCAGGAATTGAGAAAATTGGTAACAATTCTCTGTAAGTTTCCCTACTAACTTTTTCACCTTCGCTCCCCAACAACCCAACTTAATCAGCGCGATTTAGACATGGCTAGAGGAAATAGAGGTTTAGATGAACTAAAAAGTTAGTCAATAGTGGGTAAAATGTTTGTGTATAGGACATTTTTTCCCCATGACTAAACCCTTAGACTCCCTGAAACAGCCCAATCCCTCAGAAAAAACAGCCCCTAGAGATGATTGGTTAGATAGCGAACTATCTCGTTTAGAAGATTATGAACCTTACGATTGGGGAGAAATAGATCCCTTAATGTTAGGCAAACCCGTACAATATGTTTCTAGTATTGGCTTAGTTGTCGAGGGTGGCAAAGATTGGGGTTGCTGATTTGCAATAGGAATCTTCTTGTGTGGGGTTTTTAAAACCTAGAGCTAAACTAACTTTTGGATAGGATGCACAGTTGGCATTCATAGCTTGAGTCAGCAACACCCCTCCCCAGCAACCCAAGTTAATCAGTGCGATTAAAACATGGCTAGAGGAAATAGAGGTTTAAGCGATGGTTAATCTTCTGGATCTTAGTCAGTTATACTAAGTATATCCATAACTTATACTTTTTAATAGCAGAACCGACTGAAGAGCAATATTTACCTATTCAGGTATTAGATACCCTAGCTTATCCATCTGCCAACCTAACTGAGTTGGCTGCTGATAAACCTTTTTTAAAGTGTTAATATCCCGGCTAGAAATCGGGGCAATATCTCTAGTTTGAGCGAAATACATCACATCCGTCTCCAGGGGACTATGACCCCAAATTCCCAAAGCGTGACCTAATTCGTGCCGCGCTGCCGCTAAGGCCGACCGATCGGCTAAATTGGGACTAATCTGGATACTCATCCGATGAGTTAAGCGATTTTCCTTGACAAAAATCTCGTATTGTGTTATGGCAGAACGCACCCGGGGCAGTTCTAACTTACCCGTTTCGGCATTAAAACGGACTCCCGACGGCGGTAACTCCCGTTTAATGAGGATATCGGCCAATTCTGCCCGATTTACCAACTCCATCGGCAAATACTGCCCCCATTCAGCGATCGCCTGTTGTACCAAACTCAGCCAAGAACTGCGATCGCTCTGAAGATAAATCTTCACGGGAAATTGCGACCAAATCAACGCCCCCACGGGACTGATTTCCACAGCATCAAAATAATCCCCGGACTGGTTTTGCTCTTGCCATTGGGCTAAATTAGCGGGTAAAGGATGGGTTTTTAACTCTGGTAGCGATCGACTGTCGGCAATCAAAGAATAGGAAAACAGCAAAAGACTCGCCAAGGCTGCGAGTCCTAGAAAAGAGAACCGACCTCTTAGCATTTAGCGATTTAACCAGCCGGCGCTCAGTACAATAGTTAGGGTGATAAATACCGTCCCCAACGCCCAAGTCACCTGATTTAAGGTTTTTTCCGCCGTTTTTGCGCTGGTAAAAATCTGGGATTGGCCGCCAATACCGCCAATACCATCCCCTTTGGGACTGTGTAATAACACCAAAATCGCCAGAAAGGCCGCCGCCAGCGCCCAAATAATCTGTACTACCAGCACCACTGTCATGATTATTACTCTCTATTTTCCATTACAAAGTATAGCAGTTATCAAGCCGTCAGCTTTGAATTAGTTATCAACTAGGGTCCTCTTCATCCTCTATATCCTCAAGTGTTAGTGGTGCTTGGGCGCTATGGCGAACATATAAGTAGGTAGGCGTTAAAAGTTGTCAGACACCCCCCTTATCAAGGGGGGATTAAAGGGGGGACTAAGGGGGGATCGGCACCCCCCTTATCAAGGGGGGCAGGGGGGATCGAACCTAAAATCCATTTTTAATTTAATTATAACCAGCTACTTAACACATAAACCGTACTATCTCTAATTGTAAAAAGCACTCGATAGACATTTTTAC
>NZ_JADBUZ010000083.1:0-5666 GCF_020245305.1 Microcystis sp. M20BS1
CCCCACACCCCACACCCCACACCCCACACCCCACACCCCACACCCCACACCCCACACCCCACACCCCACACCCCATCACCCCACACCCACCCCTAAGCGCCGCAATTCCGGAGATTATATAAAAAAACACCCAGAACAATCGGGGTGATGGACAATACTAAAGGTTGTGTAGGTCATCAGAAAAGCCCTGTCAGGGTAAAATACTATGAAACTAGCGTCACGAGTCAATCAAGTCACCCCCTCCCTTACCCTAGCTATCGACTCTCTGGCCAAGGAAATGAAGAAAAACGGCGAAGATGTCTGTAGTTTTAGCGCCGGGGAGCCAGATTTCGACACACCCACTCACATCAGAGCTGCCGCGAAAAAGGCCCTCGATGAGGGAAAAACTCGCTACGGACCAGCTGCCGGGGAAGCGGGGTTAAGAAAAGCCATCGCCGAGAAATTGCTGCGGGATAATCAACTAGCATACAATGCCGATAATGTCATCGTTACCAATGGGGGTAAACAGTCTCTCTATAATCTAATCATGGCGTTAATTGAAGCCGGGGACGAAGTAATTATTCCCGCACCCTACTGGTTGAGTTATCCTGAAATGGTGACGTTAGCGGGGGGAACATCGGTTATAGTGAACACTAGCCTAGAGAATCAGTATAAAATCACCCCCGAACAGCTAGAAGCGGCAATTACACCGAAAACTAAATTATTTGTTCTCAATTCTCCCTCTAATCCCACCGGCATTGTCTATACTCCCGAAGAAATCGCAGCTTTAGCAAAAATTGTGGTTGAAAAGGATATTTTAGTGGTTTCTGATGAAATTTACGAGAAAATCCTATATGATGGCGCGATTCACCGCAGTATCGCTTCTTTTGGCCCAGAAATCTTTCAGCGCAGTATTATTAGTAATGGTTTTGCTAAAGCTTTCTCGATGACGGGGTGGCGCGTCGGTTACATAGCAGGACCGGTGGAAATTGTCAAGGCTATGACTAAGATCCAAGGTCATAGTACCTCCAATGTCTGCACTTTTGCTCAGTACGGTGCGATCGCTGCTTTGGAGAGTCCCCAAGATTGCATCGAGGAAATGGTCAAAGCTTTTAGCGAGCGCCGACAGTATATTTTAGAACGAGTGCGATCGCTGCCTGGACTTAATTGTCCTACTCCCAACGGTGCTTTTTATGTGTTTATCGATATTAGTCAAACTGGTTTAAAATCCCGGGATTTTTGTCAGAAACTCCTCGAAACCCAAAAAGTGGCTGCTATCCCCGGTATTGCTTTTGGTGCTGATGATTGTATTCGTCTTTCCTATGCTACAGATCTAAAGACGATTGAAAAAGGATTTGATCGCATTGATCAGTTTATCGGCAGTTTGTAGGATGATTACTGTGTCTGTTAGGGTGAATTTTGTTCGCCCTTTTTTTGGGTTTTAACAGCCAATTATCTGTAATTTCTAGAGGTATTAAGATGAGTGGGATCAAGTTAGAAGATATTAGGGAAATTACCAAGAATACTCAAGGAAAAGGATATTTAATTATCTTTAATGATAACAGAGTAATTATTTTATATAAAAAAAGAACTATTGCTGCTTTGCTAACTCTGATTAGGTATGGAGAAGGTTGTGAGAGCGATCTAACTAATGCGACCAATAATTTGCAAGAGATAAAAACTATACTCAAGGGTAAAATTTCTGAAAATTTAATTCAAGATTCCTATGCTGATGCTAATAAACCCTTTAGCGAACTTTGAAATGAAGAGGGATTTAATTTTATTTATGCTCCCCCAGGACAAAAAAGATTAGGCAGTCAAAAATATATTTTAGATAGTTCCGATCATCAACGACTTTTTACCACTACTAAACCACCGATTAGAACACCTCCCTCATCCCTAATTCAGAGAAATATCTTAGAACAACAAAAAAATAAATGTAATTTTTGTGGCTCAATTCTTAAAAAGAAAGAAAATATCAATCAAAATACCTATGCTAGGGATCGAGTGCGTTTAGTTTGGGATCATCGGATTCCCGTAGAAAAAGGTGGAAATAGTGCCGATGACAATTTTCAAGCTCTCTGCTTCTATTGTAATAAATGCAAATGGCAAATCTGTAATCTTTGTAACTATGCTCCTGATAAATGTTCAGAATGCGTCTTAGCTTTTCCTGAAGTAACTAAGATTATTTTCCCCAGTCAAGAAAATATTGAAGACCGGTTAAATCGAGCTAATTAAGTGATTTAGTAATATTTATACCAATATGTTTAATGACTGGGGGACAGACAGCGTTAGAAAGTTGTTTAATAGCAGCGGTGCGAGAAACAGGAAAATAATAATCATCGGGAAATCCCATTAATCTTTTTATTTCTAAGAGACTTAAATGTCTTCTTTCCTTGCTATACACTGGAATCATGGCACCACCACCGCTAACACTAACCGCAAAAGTAGGAAAGGGTTTTTGGATAGAAATTGCTCGGATGCCACTAGATCTCATTTGATAAATACAATTATCATAATCTACATTAACACTTGCCCTTTCAATACTTATTCTTGTTTTTGGCAGTTGAAAAGATAATTGTTCGGCAGTAATTCTGCCAGCATAATAATCAATATACTGCTGCCATTTTTCCGATATGGGAATTGAATAATCCCCCGGAACAATAATTTTTTCAATACCTACTTCTGCATGGCAAGGTTGGGGAAATTGAAAGTTTTTAATTCCTAAATCCTTTCGGAAAGCCAATAAAAAAAAGCGAGGTCTTGATTGAGGAATTTGGAAATATTTACTATCGATAACTGCATAAAAAGCCAGATAATTTATTTCTTTTAACTGGATTAATATATCTTTTAATATCTGCCCTTTATTTAAGCGCACGATATTACTAACATTTTCAAGAAAGATAACTTTAGGCTTTTTTTCATGGCAAATTCTCAGAATTTCCTGAATGGCTAGTCCGCGACTGTCTTGCCAACCTTTTTGTTGTCCTGCTCTGGAAAATGGCTGACAGGGAAATCCTCCACAAAAAACCTCAAAATCGGGAAGTAAGCTAGGAATTAAAGCTTCAACATCTTGCGGTTTCATGGATTCATGAAAATTGTGATTGTAGGTTTTCACACAATCTGGGTTATTTTCGTTGCTAAAAACACATTGCCAACCGATTTGTTCAAGACCGAGACGAAAGCCACCAATTCCCGCATAAAAATCGGCAAAAGTCAAGCGACTATGGGTAAAATTTTTGTTAGCTGGACGAATAGGTAACTCGTTCATAATGTTGATTGAATAACCGAGAGTCTTATCTATTTTCTCAGATATTATTGTACTAGATGCCCAGGGGGACAGATGGACAGACAGGGGGAGAATGTGATTAACTTTCCCTAGGGGCTTTTGTTAAGTTACATTAAGCCCTACAATAAAATTCCAGTGAGTTAGACGAAATTCACTCGATCGCTTGGTTTTATCTGCTCCTAGCTGAGATAGAGAAAAGATAGCGCACCGAGAAACAGAAAACTTGAGCTACTCAAGCCTTCGTCAATACTGCCCTGTTATCCATCTTAAGTTATAACCTAGTGTCCCAAACCCTACCTAAACCTGCCCTAAAAAGAGAATTTTTGCCATTTACCCTACAGGATGTCCGTCTAGCTATCCCGGCCCGTTGCTTCCAATCAAGCGTTTTTCGCTCTTTAGCCTACTTTTTTTTTGATATTGGCATCATTACCCTGCTTTACTGGATAACTTACCAGATTAATCAAGCATGGTTCTTCCCCCTTTTTTGGTTTATGCAGGGAACCATGTTTTGGGCCTTATTTGTCGTCGGTCACGATTGCGGTCACGGTTCCTTTTCCCGTTATCGTTGGTTAAATAACTTAATAGGTCATCTCAGTCATACTCCTATTCTCGTACCTTTCCACGGTTGGCGCATCAGTCATCGCACCCATCACGCTAATACTGGCAATATCGACACCGATGAAAGTTGGTATCCCGTCACGGAAACCCAGTATAACAATATGGCTTGGTACGAAAAATTAGCTCGTTTTCAGCTAATTTTATTTGTTTATCCCCTTTATCTTTTCCGTCGTTCTCCTAATAAACAGGGGTCACATTTTACGCCCGAAAGCCCCCTCTTTCGCCCCTCGGAACGGTGGCAGGTACTGACTAGCACCGTTTGTTGTACCTTTATGTTAGGTCTATTAATCGGGGTGGGTATCAGCTACGGCTTTTGGTTTCTGTTTAACTACTACATCATGCCCTATATCGTCTTTGTGGTTTGGTTGGACCTAGTGACATTCCTACACCACACTGAAGATGATATTCCCTGGTATCGCGGTCAAGATTGGTACTTTCTCAAAGGAGCGCTTTCTACCATCGATCGCGATTATGGCATCTTTAATCCCATCCATCACCAAATTGGTACCCACGTCGCCCATCATATTTTTATCACTATTCCCCACTATCATCTCCAAGAAGCAACCGAGGCTATCCGTCCCGTCTTAGGAGACTATTATCGCGTCTCGAAAGAACCGATTTTCAGATCTCTCTGGCGGTCCTACCGCAATTGTCATTTTGTCAGTGACCAAGGCAGTAAGATTTTTTACCGCAAAAACTAATCCTGTCTTAGCTATCAAGAGGAAACGGCAGCAAAATCTGCCTCCTCCTCTCACACCGAGAATAGTTGCCAAAACTAGCGGTAAAGTCTTTGTCTTTATTTGATTCATTGGCAAGGAATTAAGCTGATGCAGTGAAATTGAACGACTTACAAAGGGAATGACATTGGCAGAATTGGCCAAGAATCAAACAAATATCCAAGCGGTTCTCTAGGATTTGATCATTTTGCTTTTCAACAGCTACTGGCAAGAGGATAGGCGTTGTCAGATGTAAAGATGAATCAAGCAAAAGTGTAGGGAACTGGAACATCCTTAAACTTAAGGTCATGAATTAGAAGCTTAAGGGAATTTTCTGATTTGCCTTCTCATCTCTTTATCTGACAACGCCTAGAACCAGCACAGGTTCGTCGAGTCCTACAGCTTGTAGCACCGTTATCTGTAAATATTCTCATTTTCAAGGTTTAATTGGGCAATAGCTCTATCAATTAAATCACAGCCCTAGGCTGGTTTTACGCAAGGAAACTCAACCCCTTCGTTTAACTGAATATATTCCGATATAATCAAAGACAGGTCATTGAACGTTGAGGAAATACCGTGAACATCAGCCTAGATTTACCTTCAGAGCTAGAGAATGAGTTATCTACAAAATCCTCCTAAAACAGGGCTAGAGCTAGTTGCTTATTGGGAAAGCGTTGGGGTTATTGGCTCCCCACCTGATATTGCTTTTGGGCATAATAAACCCTTGGCACTTTCAACGTGAACCACTATCGAGTCATCCCGGGCTTGAGCATTGATTATGCTTGTGGAGTCCATCTGTTATCATCTTGGGTAGTTCTCTAAGGATTTAGTCCCTATGAAATGGCGAGTGATACTTGAACCCGATCCCGATACAAACGAATGGGCAATTTGGTGTCCGGAACTGCCCGGATGCACATCTGCCGGTATTGTAAAGTTTTGTAAAAAATATATGCAAATGACTGCAAACAACTGCTAATATGGTTAGTACAAGTTTACATTGCAGTTCACATGAAACTATCAGATTATGCTAAGAAAAAAGGGATCAGTTATGACACTGCTTGGAG
>NZ_JADBUZ010000084.1:0-7044 GCF_020245305.1 Microcystis sp. M20BS1
AATATTTCGGATACTTTCATCAAGATACAGAAATCGCAGACGGCGATTTGGTCTGAGATTGAATTTGATTGCTGGTATCTACAATTACGAACTTCGTTACCGACAAAAGGATATATCTTGATTACTTTTGCAAGAGATCTAATCATTTAAGTTCAAAAAATAGCGATTTTTCGAGTATTTATACTTAGGCGATCTCCGTGTTCTAGGTCATAGAATCTCTAGTTCATTTTTCATCCGAATAAAAATAGAGTAATTAAGTATTAAAAACCCCTTGCTAATATCAATGGATATATAAGGTTTCTCACACCTGTGTGGCACAGTTTAACCTTTGCTGATTAAATTTTTCGACATCGATAATGTACCTCTTGGGAACAGGAAACGCTATAGTATAATATCTATGCTCGATCGACTATTGCCTTTAGATACCTCACACCTTAATAATTAAGCATAGAATAGCCGAGTCTCCAGACTGCCGCTTAACCAAAACTTCTATTATCCCGATGAGAAACCTCTATTTTCTCTTGCCCGGTACTACTTCTCCCTTTGGTGGGGGTGGACTGTGGGCAGAAATGAAAACTGTCAATTTAGCTAGTCAAATTTGTAGCGCCCAGATTGTGACTTATCGTCAAAAAGAGTTAAATTATCTCTTTTTAGAGGATATACTCGCGAAAATAAACTCAGATGACAGTATTTTTGTGGTTAGCTGGGGTTTTGATCTTCCTAAACTGGTGCAAAAATTGCGATCGCATAATATCATTTATCATGCCCATAGTACAGGTTACGGCTTCCGTTTACCCTCCCAAATACCAATTATAACCGTTAGCCGTAATACTATGGGTTATTGGGGAGAAAAGGCTCCTAATGCTTTAATTTACTATCTTCCTAATCAAATTGGCTCAGAATTTCTCAATTTAGGCTTAGAAAGGGATATCGATGTCCTAGTACAGGGGCGCAAATCCTCAAAGTATCTTCTCAATCGTCTAGTTCCCGCCCTCCGTCCCCACTGTCGCCTTAAGGTTTTAGATAGCTATGTGGAGGATTTAGTGGGATTATTCAATCGTAGTCGGGTTTATCTCTACGATTCGGCTGAATATTGGGCTGTAAACGGTTTAACGGAAGGTTTTGGCTTACCGCCCCTGGAAGCTTTAGCCTGTGGTTGTACGGTATTTTCTAGCGTCAATAGCGCCCTAGCCGATTATCTCGATCCCGGTTTCAATTGTCAAAAAATCGGGGCCTATTCCACTCAATACGATCTGGAACGTATTCTTAATTATGCCCGTAATTTTCCCGTTAATTCTTTACCTGCTAATTTTATCGATGATTATCATCCCGAAAAATTATTACCACGTTTTGAAACAATTTTAAGAGAAATTAATGATTTCTTTGATATTAAAAAACGCTATCCGGCTGATATAGAAGGTTTAGAACCCCTGCGACTTAAAAAATTATGGATGCAGAGTTCTCTGGCTAAACTTAAGAAAAAACTGTTTAAGTAGCAGTGATCTTTCCTTCATTATTCGCCAATTCAAAAATAAAACGCATCAATTTTAAGAGTTGACAGAGAAAGATCGATCGGCTATTCAGTTATCAGTGATCAGTTATCAGTTATCAGTGAACAGGGATATCGGGAGAAAAAAGCTGATGGCTGACTCCCCAAAAGGAAAACTTTCTACTTCACCATTAAGATAACTGCTATAGAATTATTTCTAACTCTTACCCCCAGGATATTTATGAAGCGAGGAATTTACATTACCGCTAATGATCGAGTTATCGAGCAGGCGCTCGCATTAATGAATAGTATTTGTTTGTACGATCCCGATTCTCCCGTCATCTTGATTCCCTACGACAATAATTATCAAAAAATTGCCGATTTATTGTCCGAAAAATATGGCGTTATTCTCTATCCCGATCTGCAATTAGTGGAAGAATTAGCCCAGAAAATATATGATATTTTTGGAGAAAAATTCTTTGCTCGTCCCAATCAATTTCGCAAGCAGGTGTATTGGTTTGGAGAATTAGATCAATTTCTTTATATCGATGCGGATATCGTAGTTTTTGAAAAAATAATAGATAATCTAAATTTCCTCGATACCTACGATTTTCTCTGCTGTGATTACCAACACAAAAAAGGGATTACTGATGTCTTTAATCCGATTGTTTTAGAACAAGGAATCTTCACAGAAAATGATCTAAGTGGAATGTTTAACGGTGGTTTTTGGGCTAGTAAAAAGAATCTGTTCTCAGAACAGGAATTATATAGTGATTTTCAAGAATGTGCCGCTCATCCAGAATATTTTGATTTTTCTCAAAAAACCTCCGATCAACCGATTATTAATTATACCATTCTCAAACGAGTTCCCAATCGATTTAATATTGTCCGCGCTCCGGGTTGTCAAGCGGGAAATTGGGGGGGAAGTTCTCATTTTCAACCTCAGGGGAATATTTTAATCGATCCGAAATTAAATCAGCCCTTAAAATATTTACATTGGGCAGGAATTCGCATTGAACCGGGCTGTCCCTACTGGGATATCTGGAGATATTATCGTTATCTAGATGATCCTAATCCCCCCGCAGATCCGCCAGCAAGCAAACCAAAAAATCCTTTTCAGAGATTATTAGATAAAATCAAATTATAGGTTTTATTTTTGGTGCATCTCCTATTTGTGACTTTCTCTCACATATAGGCGAGCAGCAGAAGTTATTAAAAGAGGGCGAATGCAATTCGCCCCTACAATAATATTATTTTCTGAGATAAGGTGAAAGGGAAGAAGTGTTTTTTTCAACCCTATAGCTTAATTTAACTCCAATCCTGTTGCTCCTCGCTTTGGCGAATTTGATACACTTGTCCATGACTGTGCAGTTGTCGAGTTTTTGCCCATAAACTGGCTTCATCTAACTGCCATTTTTCTAGGATTAAATCTAAATCTCTTTGGATTTCTCTTGCTCCTGGAAAGTTTTGATAACGTATGCGTAAACGAGCGCATTCAGCTAAGTTTAAATCATTAGGTTCTGATTGCAGCAGCTGATCAACAATCGGGCGATCAATTCTTTCCTGTGGATGTTGTTGTTCTTGGTTTTTACTAGCCATAATTAATCGAACCAACCGATATCGGAATCCGTTAACTCTGTGGGGGTAGGAGTTGGGGCAATATAACGGACTAAAGTTGCCATTTCAAAGTTATAAAGACTGGGTTTCTTCGGCGCAGGTTTGGTAATTGCTGACGGTTCAGGGGTGGGGGTGGGACTATTTTCTAGGGTTTTAATTTGATTATATAGTTTTTCAATTAACTGTTTTTTCTCGGTTAATTCCGTCTGGGATTGACTTAATTGACTCGATAATTTTTCAATTAACTGTTTTTTCTCAGTCAGTTCCGTCTGGGATTGACTTAATTGACTCGATAATTGTGCCACCAAAGTGGTTTTTTCCGAGAGGACAGATTCTAACTGCTCGGTCTGTTGTTGTAACTGCTGTAACCTGACAGAGAGTTCCAGATGTTCTTGGACTTCTTTTTCCAGAGAAATAACCTTTTCTTGGAGAGTTTGCTGATTTTTCTCGGTTTTTTCTAACTCTGTTGTCAAGTCGTTAATTTTTGCCTGTAGGGTGGCGTTAGTTTCCTTCGGACGTTTGGGAGAAGGAGAGGTTTGGGATTCTACCTCTTTATTAGCTTCTGTACGGATGAGATCGTTTAAATTACCTTTGGTCATAAGCTGTGCAAATAGGATATTACGATAGAATCGGATACTGTCCAGAAATCTGTTGGTTTAGGCAATCGATAATTATTCGCCCGATATACAAGCTTGATTAAGCTGGGGAATTGTTCCATAGGTTTTATTTTATAGCTTGAGGTCGATCGATCCCTGTCCATTTGAGGAATGAGAACAAATACCTAAATCTCAGTTTCACCAGTAAGATTCTAAATTTTTCTGTAGTTAATGATACGGAATAGTAAATTTGTGTCAGACTAAAGGTAGAAGTCGATCGCACCTGTGGCAGGGATAAATTTATGAATATTGAAGAAAAAGCACGTCTTAATCTAACCCAAGAACGACAAGCAGAAGGAATGCTCGAAGAGAATGTCTTAACTCGTACAGAGGAGCTTTTAGGGGAAGGAGAGGCAGAAACTGCGAAAGCGCGGGTTTTATTAACTGAAAATCGTCAAGAAGACGAAAAACTCCAAGATAAAATTTTAGAACGTTCGATCGAAGCTATGCAATAGCCTTTCGGTGAAGACTGGGAATATCCACAGAAGTAGAGTTAAATGTCTGTAGAGACGTGGTTTTCCCCGTCTCTATTTCAATCCCCGATAACTAATCACTGTTACACTAATCACTGTTAAGCTCTGGACAGTGAAAAAATGCAGATCCGAAGAAAACACCCCAATCCTGCCGTTAAAGTTGAGAGTTTGAGTTATGTGGTGAAAGTGCCAGAGGCACAACCGCAAAATATTTTAGAAGAAATCGTTTGGCATAAAGAGATCGAAGTCGATAAATTGCGCGAAAGGTTGCCTTTATTGGAATTACGCCAAAAAATAGCCAATACTGCGCCACCTTGCGACTTTTTAGCCGCTTTAAAACAGGGTAAAACCCAACCCGCTTTGATTGCCGAAGTCAAAAAAGCTTCTCCTAGCAAGGGAGTTATCCGCGAAGATTTTGATCCTGTAGCGATCGCCCGTACCTATGAACAGGGAGGAGCCACTTGTTTATCGGTTTTAACCGATAGTAAGTTTTTTCAAGGTAGTTACGAAAATCTTAGCCTCGTCCGGCAAGCGGTATCTTTACCCCTATTATGCAAAGAATTTATCCTTTATCCCTATCAAATCTACTACGCTCGCTCTAAAGGAGCCGATGCTGTTCTTTTAATTGCCGCTATTTTAAGCGATCAAGACCTAGCATATTTTGTCAAAATTGTCAAGGGTTTAGGGATGACAGCTTTGGTAGAGGTGCATAGTCTGTCCGAATTTGATCGAGTGTTAGCCATTGAGGGAATCGAACTAATCGGCATTAATAACCGTAATTTAGAGACATTTACAGTTGATTTAGACAATACTCGCCAATTACTAGAAGCTAGAGGCGAAAAGGTGCGAGAAAAAGGTATTCTGATCGTCAGCGAATCGGGATTAAACACAGCAACAGATCTGGCGAAAGTGAAGCAAGCGGGAGCAAATGCGGTTCTAATCGGCGAATCTTTGGTAAAACTGCCCGATCCTGCCGTCGGTATCCAGAAATTGTTTGAAAATCGGGAATAGGAGTTAGGAAGTGGGGAGTCGGAATGATGAATTATAAATTACGAATTATGAAGTGGGGAATTGGGGAGAAAAAAGCTAACTCCTGCCTCCTGCCGACCGCCCCCTGCTTCCTGCGATATAATCAGAGTTTGCCAAATCTTAAATCAACCCCTCAGAATTGATGCGATCGAGATTTGGTTTTTTATCTTTGTTAAATATGGCCCAACGAGAGAGGACGAACCATGGAAAATAAAAATATGTTGATGATTCCCGGCCCCACACCGGTGCCGGAAGCGGTATTATTGGCTATGGCTAAAGCACCGATAGGTCATCGGACCGGTGCTTTTAGCAAGGTAATCGCCGAATTAACCGAAAATCTTAAATGGTTGCATCAAACCAGTGGCGATGTCTTAATGCTAACCGCTTCGGGAACCGGTGTCATGGAAGCGGGAATTATTAATTTTCTCAGCCCCGGCGATCGAGTTTTGGTGGGGGATAATGGTAAATTTGGGGAACGTTGGGGGAAAGTCGCGAAAGCCTACGGCTTAAATGTGGATGTAGTTAAGGCAGAATGGGGTAAACCCCTAGATCCAGAAGCATTCACCGCTAAACTGACCGAAGACAAGGAAAAAGCCATCAAAGCGGTAATTATCACCCATTCAGAAACTTCCACCGGGGTTCTCAATGACTTGGAAAGCATTAACAAAGCGGTAAAAGACCACGGGGAAGCTTTAATTATCGTCGATGCTGTCACCAGTTTAGGAGCTTATCATATTCCCATCGACGAATGGGGTTTAGATGTGGTCGGTTCTGGTTCCCAGAAAGGTTATATGATTCCTCCCGGTTTAGGTTTTGTTTCCGTGAGCCAAAAAGCTTGGAAAGCCTACGAAACCGCCAAACTGCCCCGTTTTTATCTAGATTTGGGCAAATACAAAAAAGCCACCGATGAGGATAGTTCCCCCTTTACCCCCCCAGTTAACCTGATGTACGGTTTACAAGCTTCTCTGCAAATGATGAGAAGGGAGGGATTAGCGGCAATTTTCGCCCGTCACCAACGCTTAACGCAGATGACGCGGGCGGGTATGCGCGCCCTGGATTTGCCCCTCTACGCGGCGGATTCCTGGGCTTCCACGGCGATTACTGCGGTAGCCCCCACTCTAGTAGATGCGGAAAAAATTCGTTCGACTCTCAATAAAAAGTTCGACATCGCTGTGGCTGGTGGTCAGGATCACCTCAAGGGTAAAATCTTCCGTATCGGTCATTTAGGTTTTGCTAGTGAGAGGGATATCCTCACGGTTATCGCTGCCATTGAAGCGACTTTAATCGAGTTAGGTGTCGAAAGTGTCACCCCCGGCGCCGGTGTGGCTGCGGCTGCCTCGGTGATGGTGCAGGGTTAATCTTAGGTTTGCTTTTCCCCTTCTCCCCCTATCCATTAGTCACATCTTTCTTAACATAAAATTTGACAAAGAGAGAAAAGTGTGCAGGATGGCTCAAGGGGGTTCTCTGGGGGAACTGATTTGATCAGATAGCTTCCAAGTCTCGCTGATATTATGTCATCTTCCCAGTCCCAACCAAATAGTTTTAACACCAGGTTCACCTACAAAAGCGATCGCACCCATTCCTCTAAATCTCCCGCTTTGGTAAAATCCAACAAAGCTTCTCCTAAAGCTTCCAGTTGATTAATTAGACCTCTTGCATAATTTTTTTATGGTATAATATAAGGTTTTGCTTTTTTCTCAATTCTTAGATTGAAGTGGAAAAAAGAATAAAATGTGATCTTAGGTCAGGAAATCATCTATAATTTTGCTATGTTTATTAG
>NZ_JADBUZ010000085.1:0-67390 GCF_020245305.1 Microcystis sp. M20BS1
GAAACTATCTCATCAAATTAGTCCCCCCATAGAACCCCCTTGAGCCATCTTGCACACTTTTCTCTTTTTGTCAAATTTTATGTTAAGAAAGATGTGACTAATGGATAGCTTGATAAGGGGGGTGTCTGACAACTTTTAACACCTACCTACTTAATTATTTTAAGGTGGTGATTCGGTAGTAGTGAAAAAAATGAACTACCCCGCCGCAAGCGGACGGGGTATCAGAATCAAAATAGACTCAATTGTAGATTTTGGTGTAGCTGCAGGTATTCTTTATCTTGTTCTTTTACATATCTCGCTATCATACCTTCATCCCCATGCTTTCCTACCGTACTTGCGTAATATCCATCACTCCAAAACTCTCCTCCCCACAACTGCTTTGGCTCTTCTCGGCTTTGTGTGATAAGTTTTGCTTATAGAATCGTGAAATGCTTACTGGACAAGACTTTTAAGACTATTTTGCAGAAGAAACTATCAGTATAGACCTCGTTTCCACACAGAAACCAGAAGAGCCCTGCTTTTTCACTTGAGGACACTTTTTGAAAATTTCTCTCGCCGTTATACTTTTAATCATTGTCACGATCCTTGTCACACTATAAGTCGGTACTGATTGCACCAGAAAATGCACATGATCTTTATCCACTCCAATTTCTACAAACTTGATCTCGTATCGTTTTTCCATCTCTAGACAGACTTCTTTCAACAAGCTATCTACCTGTTCGTCGAAAACGGCTTTACGATATTTGGCTGGGAACACTAAATGATATAGCAAAACACTTACATTATGGCTCTTATGGATGTATTCACTCATTTTTCTATTATACGCCGCGAGCGGCGGGGAATTAGACCCGAAGAGATTAAAAATTATCTCTCTAATATACCGTTTCTCTCTCTATCACTATGAATACGGTCTTATCCATTAGTCACATCTTTCTTAACATTTTAACCCTTTGTAGCACAGGGCTTTCAAGACTCGGTTAACAATCTATAATATTCCTTGTTGACACCCTTACTGACAAAGAAAAAACTGAAATCAAGTCAGGATAAGGGTTAGAATGCTTACTGACAAAATTGTTAAGAAATATCCCTATAAGGGATAGGGTACTTATTAATTTTCCTGCATTTTTCTGCTCACTTTGTTATTTTCGCTCTTCTGCTCGGCTCTTCTCGACTTTGTGTGATAATTTTTGCTTATGGAATCGTGAAATGCTTATCGGGTAACACTTTTAGGACTATTTTGTCGAAGAAACTATCAGTATAGACCTCGTTTCCACACAGAAACCAGAAGAGCCTCTGCTCTGACACCAGATTTTTTGTTCTCGAGGATTTGTCGGTCTTTTTTCACCATTTCTTTTAAAGAGTAACTCCACCGTCCACAGGTAAAACCACACCTGTCATATAGGGGTTGATAATCAAACTCAATACTGCTAGGGCGACTTCTTCGGGTTGCCCTAAATGTTCGACAGGTAGGGCAGAAACCGCCCATTTGCTCAAGTCCGAGCGTTCTGAATCACCTTGACTGCTCCAGATACTTGTATCTTCTATTAATCCGGGGGCAACAACGTTAACGCGAATAGGAGCGATTTCTAGGGCGAGGGCGCGTCCAAATACGGCTACAGCACTATTAGCGGCGGCTATGACGGAAATTCCGCCCATTTTGGAATATTTGAATATAGTGACGCTGGATGTCAGGGTAATAGAACCGTCCTTGGCCAAAGTTTTCAGGGAGCTACGCACGGCTAAAAAGGTTGCCCAGAATTTCTCCATACCTCCCCGGGCCGTTTCTGTGGTCATTTCAGTTAATAAGGCTCGCGGCATATTTCTGTCTCCCAGAGAGGTGACTACTAAATGGTCAAAGTTGCCAATTTCTGCAAAAAAGGTATTAACAGAATCTTCTTGTAAAAAATTAACAGTTTTAGCTTCAATCTCCCCGGAAATTAGGGCAACGGCGGCAGCTAATTTCTCTTGAGAAGCATGGGAAAGCACCACTTTTGCCACTAGGGAGAGCAATTTTTGAGCAATCGCTAGGTCAATCCCGGAGCTTGCGCCAATAATAACGACTTTTTTACCCGATAAGGAATCAAACATTTTTTTGTCTCCAAAAATTCAAGAAAAACTGACAACTAAATCGAAGATAGATGTTGGGTTCGATCTCCCCTTAATCCCCCCTTGGTAAGGGGGATGCCGATCCCCCCTGCTACCTTAATAAAGGGGTGTCTGACAATTTTTAACATCTACCTACTTATTACAGCATATTGACTGGTTTTTGAGCAGCAACTAACCAATAAGTTATGACCGAGGAACTTAGCAAATTATCCAGAGGCTTAATGTTTAAATTATAGATCTCTTCGTCTAATTTTCCTGATTGCAATTCCTCTGTTAACCAAGACTTAAGATGGCGAAAATGTCTGAACCAGCACTCCTCCGTCACCTCGACAAATTGAACATCTTTAAACCCTGCCTGTTGATAAAGATTTTGATACTCTGCCCTATCTTTGACCGTGTTTGCTTGGGGAACTGTCCAATCCCCTAAAAGTTCCGTTGTGGCAAAACTCAGATCTGAGAGAATTAAGGTTCCCCCCGGCTTTAATACTCGCCAAGCTTCTCGGAGGAATTGCTGTCTAGTATTAAAATAAAAAGCCGCTTCTACACAAATAATTTGCTCAAAAGAATGATCGGCAAAATCCATCTCTACCGCGTCCATTAACAGAAATTTACCCTCGGGAAAATTCAAGAGACTTCTGGCAATTTGTGTCGGAGAAATGTTAATCCCCACAATTGCTGTCAATGGATAATATTTGAGAAAATAATGGGTAGTTGCTCCTAAACCTCAGCCAACGTCAAGAATTGTTCCCTGTTTGTTGGGAATAAATTCTAAAAGTTTCTCCATCAGAGTAGAGGATGCTTCCTGTTGATCTTGGGTATGGGAGAGCCAATAACCGACATTAAAAAACTCTCTTTCACCATAAAACTCTCGAATCGAAGGACTACAAATTAAATCATCGAATCTACTAATCCATTCATTTTTATCCATTTTTAAACTCACTTAACTCTTTCGGCAAAAAACTACATTAGTCTAACACGATTGGGCTTAGTAGAGCGGGAAGTGGGTTATAGCAAGGCTTACCCAACTCCTGTTAAGGTGCTAGATATTGACCGCGTGGCTGAGGCGATAGAAAAAAAAGGAGCCGCACCTTTTACCTTAGATACCGATAAATTTCCCTGAGAGGTTCAACTAACAGCCCAATTTAATGGTAAAAAAAGTTTTTATCAATTAACCTATAACCATCAATCTATATTATCATGTCTGGTCAGGGACAGAAGTTATCGCTTTTGAATTAGGAATGGGGAGCGGAGAACAGGGAAGGAAACAGGCGTACCTGATGACTCTGAATACCGCTATAAGTGTCACCGATGGGAGTGCGGGTAAGGTGAGGATTTGACTTGAGTAAGACGGCAATATATGTTACTATCACAGGGTAATCGCAGCTATATTGAAAAAGCTGCTACTCAAAACTAGGAACGACCATGAATTATCCCAATAGCGAACAAAGTAAAGCAATCCCCTTCTTTGCTCGTTTTTTATCTGTAGACCAAGACGAGGCTCCGACTCCTGATTCCCCCCCCGATTCTGAACCCGCTCCCGTTTGGACTTGGAAATGGCCTTCTGACTGGGAAGATAGTTAATTAATTTAAAGATTGCTTTCAGTAATTCACACAGAAAACAACCGCCGCCATAAGTCAAGCAGGAGTAAGATTTATGGCGGTTTTTGTTGTATTTAGGGTTTGCTGAAAAAGTCAATTGGCTCTTCTGGTTTCTGTGTGGAAACGAGGTCTATACTGATAGTTTCTTCGACAAAATAGTCCTAAAAGTGTTACCCGATAAGCATTTCACGATTCCATAAGCAAAAATTATCACACAAAGTCGAGAAGAGCCGTCAATTTGCCGGTGAGGGCAGCGGGGGGAGAAAGTGCTTAGTCAAGTCACAACTACTCTTCAGCAATTTCGACTTCTTTGGGAGCAATGGGTTCTTCGGCAGTAATTTCTACTTCAATAGCCTTTTTCAGGTTAAGTTTTAGAACTTGAGAAATTGGTAAACCTTCCACCTCATTGATGAGATATTCTTGAGTTTCTGTTTCACGACGTTTGAGATAGACCGTTTTAAGCAGTGCCTCAATGCCATAACCCGTCACAATGTCGCCAATAATGGTAGAGAGGCCTAAGACCCCAAGTCCACCAATTAGTCCCAGCGGACCGCCTAACCCAAAAAGTGCGTAAATCATCGGATAGGCAGTACCACCGGATGCGGCAACAGCAATAATGAAAATAATGCCAGGGAGTCCCAGAGAAGCAAGTTTTTGAACAACTTCATCCAGAGAAATTCCCCAGGAGACAAGTTTTTTGTTGATTTCTGTGGGATTAATTCCGAGAAAATCATTGGGAATGGCCGTTTCAGTAGTTTCCGTCATTGATGAGACTCCTAAAATCACTAAGTTGGATTGGTTGGTGGGGATTTCAGTCATATAAAATCCATGGTAAGGCAAAAGAATACAAATCGGCTGTCTAGCAATCAGATGCCTGGCAGCATTCTAAGTAGTCGTGCAAAATTAATTTCCTAGTGAAGATAGGCAAAGGGCAAGAGGCAGGAGGCAAGAGGTGGTTAGATATGTGTAATTAATTTTGCTTAGGTACTTACATCAGTCTTACTGTTCACAGAACTTGTAGAAAATCCTCAGTTCTTAGGGAAATAGCCATTTCTGTGCATTTTCGGGTTAACCCCTAGTAGTCTGTCAAGTTTGAATTGAGGGATAGAGTTTTGGCTCTACCGAATCTGTCATGCAAAACTATTAACAACTCATGCTTGTAAAGCTTGTACAGCAAGGCTTTGAGTTTTTGTTAGATTGATATTTATCAACTTTAGAGCATTGCTGTACAGAGAGGGAGCTTGGGGAATTTTCTACAGTGTAAGTTCGGAAGAACCAGAGTTTTTTTAATTTAATACGAGCATCAGCAGTAGTAGAGCATCTCCCAGAGGGCAGCCAGAATGGACAAGCTGACATTTTAGATACTGTCTCTTTTGTCAAGTTCAATTTATACTAAAATTGATACGCCTACCGATCTCGGGCAGAGCTATTGTTATCACACCGCCAGATCAATGTTAATATCCTACAGTCATCAGTTCATTTTTTTTCATGTCACGAAAGCTGCGGGGACAAGCGTTAAAGCAGTCTTAGAACCTTATGCACAACAACCTGAAAAATTCAAAATTAATCGCCCTCCCAGAATGTTAGGAGAGCAAATCAATCCCCTGTATGAAATGTGGGAATCCTCTCTTTGGCACGCTAAAGCCAGAGATATGCAAAAAGAACTGTCAGAGGAAGTATATAATAATTTTTATAAATTTTCTTTTGTCAGAAATCCTTGGGATTGGCAGGTATCCTATTATCATTTTATTCTTAAGGAGAAAGATCATGTCAGACATGAATTGGTTAAATCTCTGGACGGTTTTGAAGAATACTTGGAATGGGTTATTAGTACCAAAAATCCCTTTCCCAAAGGAGCAACTAAACTACAAAAAGACCTTATTACTGACTTAGAAGGCAAAATAATAGTTGACTTTGTTGGTAGATATGAAACTTTAGAAGCTGATTTTGATCTGGTCTGTCAAAGGCTAAATATTAAAGCTTCTCTGCCCTGTTTAAACAAGTCAAAACATCGTGATTATCGAGAATATTACAACAACAGAACCAGAAAATTAGTAGAAAAACACTTTCAGGATGACATCGCCCTATTTGGCTACACATTTGATAGTTATCAATCCCAAATTGCATCGGAAAAATTTTTCCTCACAGCTGCCGGGGGTTATTGAGAGTTTACAAAAATTTAGCTAAACCAATTTTCTGCCCAGGGGTTTAAAAGCAGCGTCTATGTGAGATATTCTAACAATAGTCCATTGACAAGACAAAATCTAATGATTTCACAAGCCTCTTCTCCCATTACCTTGACAGAGCCAGAACAAATCCAGCCAAGAAATATGAGTGACCTAATTGTCGATTATTTAGAGCAATTAGGGGTAGAATACGTTTTTGGCATCCCGGGAGGACATAATAGTGCCTTCTACGAAGCCTTAGCACGCAGCGAAAGACGCGGGGGGGTTCGTGCCGTTTTGACTTGTCACGAAACCGGCGCCGCTTTTATGGCTGATGGTTATGCTCGTGAAACCGGAAAAATCGGGGTTTGCTGCGGCACAACTGGACCCGGTAGCACCAATTTCATTACAGGATTAGCCTCAGCTTATGCTGAAGGGATACCTCTACTTGTTATCACCGCACAAACTGCCCTACCTCATTTTAGCTGGAGTGCCTTTCAAGAATCATCGCCTGATACCATTGATACAGTGGCCATGTTTAAGCACTGTACCCGTTATAATACCCTCGTTACCCACCCTAATCAATTAGAAAGAAAATTGGCAGCGGCATTAACAACAGTTTTACATTCACCTTTTGGACCGGCTCATCTTAGTATTCCTGTGAATATTTTCCGGGTTGAGTCTCCCTCATCCCTTGCTTATCCCCAGGTAACGACTCAAGCTGCTGCATTAGTTGATTTAAAAGCCTTAGATGAGCTTGATAGTACCATAAACAATATCTTAGACCAAGGTCAAACCATCGCCATCTGGGTTGGTCAAGATTGTAGGGAAGCCACCCCAGAAATTATGGCATTAGCCGAATTAATTAACGCTTCTATTGTCACAACTCAAGGTGGTAAAACCTGTGTTAATCCTTATCATCCTTTAGTAAAAGGTGTCTTTGGTTTCGCTGGACATCAAACGGCTCGTCAAGCTTTAACCGATGATTCTGTTGCTTTAATTTTAGCGGCTGGGATGAACTTAGGGCAATGGGAAACCTCGGCTTGGGATCAGGCATTGTTAACTAAAAAAATAGTTCATATTCATCACGCAAGGGACTATTTTAAAAGTTCTCCGATGGCCAGTTTACACATTCAAGGTACAATCAAAACCACCTTGGCAGAATTACTAAAAAGATTACAGAAAACTCGGCAAAGGGGACAATTAAAACCAGAGTTATCAGCGAGCTTATTCCCTGAAATTTCCCCGCCTTATCAACCCGCTCAAATTACCGTTAAACAACCGGATAGCTATCGACTTTCAGAGGATAATTCCCCCGTTAAACCCCAGCAATTAATCGGTGAACTCCTACAACATTTGCCTCCAGAAACCCGCTATTTAGTGGATGTAGGTAATTGGTTAGCTTGGACAATTCACTATTTCTTCCCACCCCGTCCGGAAAATTTCCGTTTAGCTGTGGCCACTGCCCCCATGGGTTGGGGAATTGGCAGTGCGATTGGAACAGCTATGGGGGCAAAAAATACCCCGGTTGTTTGTCTGACGGGTGATGGATGTTTCCTAATGCACGGCAACGAACTTGCTGTTGCTGTTGCTGAAAAATTACCGATTATTTTTATCATTCTTAATGATCAATCTTTTGGTATGGTTAAACACCGACATCTTCAAACGGGAGTAGAACCCCTAGAGTTTGCTTTACCGTCAGTAGATTTTAGTCAAATTGCTCGAGGAATGGGAGCGAATGGTTATATTATTCGTAATAGTCAAGACTTGCAGGGATTAGATTATGAGGCAATTTATCGGGATGGCAAACCTACCGTCTTAGATGTGCGAATTGATTCGGAATATGTTCCCCCCATAGGAATGTTTTAAAGCCACGAACAATGATCAATACCTTTAACTCAAAAGCGATGTCCTATACCGAGTTACCCGCCAAGCGATTACTAATTAATTCTTTGCCTAAAAGTGGCACTCATTTGTTGGCTAAGTCCGTTGAAATTCTGGGCTATAGAGAGCATTTTGAGGATCAAGAAATTCAAGAAGTGCCTCTATTTTTTAACTATCGAGAAGTTAAAAAAAGAATCGAGCATCAAACTCAATTTAGCCAACAACAGATTAGCATAGGGGCCTTAACCCCCTACTATGTAGATTTGGCGATTGTTCGACATTGGTTAACTCTGATTGCCCAAAAGCAATACATTTTAGGTCATATTCCTTGGACACCTCTGTTAACCCCAATTCTTCAGGAATTGAATTATCAGCATATCTTCATTATTCGTGATCCTCGTGCTGTTATAGCTTCCTCAATTCCCTTTGTTTTAGATACGGGAAAAATGCCAGCAAGACACTTTCTAGAAGAGGATTTTAAGTCCATGTCTCCTAGCCAAAGATTAGATTTTATTTTAGTGGGAGGCTATGGGGCAAAAGCGGGAGTAGAAATCAGAAATTTTGCTGAAGTGTTCCGTTCTATGTTAGCTTGGTCTCAAGAGCAAAATTGTTTATTTATCCGTTTTGAGGATCTGGTGGGAGAACAGGGAGGTGGCAAGTCGGAAAAACAAAGGGAGACGATGGAAAAAATTTGCCACCATTTGGATATTCCTTTTAGTGAAACTATTGCTTCTCAGTTGGGGGAGATTTATAACCCTTCTGCTAGAACATTTAGAATGGGTAAAATAGACGGATGGAAAGACTCAATAGAGCCGGCAGATATCGAAAAATTAAACACCTATTGTCAACCATTATGTCAAGAGGCGGGTTATGAAATGTCTTGAGTTATACCTAGGATTAGTCTGATAAATTCCCAGTTTATTGGTGATTATTTTCCTAGATATGGTACGATCCTTCCACGACTTAAAATAAGGAAACACAAAAATGGACTTACAAGCAAATCTTGAGAGATTTAAAAGCAAACACCCCATCAGTCGCAATCATTATATTTCCTATCGTAGTATATACAAAGCTACTCCCATTCTCAAATTCATATTCAAGCATTATTGCCCGATTTATCATATTTCACTAGATGAGTTTTTTGAATATTATCCCCTTTTAGCATTTATTGAATACCTTGTCTATGAAACTGATGCGGAGATGGAAAGCAATCAAAAGGATAGCAACCCATCAAGTCAGTGTTCTCTGTGGGATTCTAAAAAAATCATCATTCGATCTCTTTTAAAAGAATTTGATTTAGAAGATCCTAGTATTTTAAATCAAATGGATAATTTAGGGAAATATATCCAATTGGAAAGTAAGCTATTAACCTCTGAAAAGATCACATTAGAAGACGTAATTCGTGCTTCTGAATTGCGGTCTTCTGACGAGTTAATTCTCCACTGTACCTTGATTGCTATGTCAGGTAAACCTTATAGAGATGAAATTTTTGAGATTATGTCACCTATACATATTCTGCTAGAATTTCATGATGATTTTCGTTCCTATCAAGAGGATAGGGCAGCTGGTAATTATAATACCTACTGGATGTTTCAGAAATTGTATGGAGAGGAAGCACACCATTATTTAAAAGCAGAAATAGACCGTTACAGTAAGCTATTTGAAGCAACCCTGAAACGATTATCTGAACAAGAACAAGAAGTTTATTCAGCAAAATGGTCTCGTTTATGGCAAAATGTATTTCCCTATTTCTCTAGTGCTGAACTTCTTCGTCAAGCTGTTTTAGAAGGGGTTTAAACCTGATTATTTGACCGCAGAAACTTATTTGTATAAAAAATCAAAACAAGGAGAACCCCAAATGATCCCATTGATATCCATTGAGCGGCTTAAAAGCAAACAAACTATTAGTCGAATCCCTTACATTTCCTATCATAGTCTATTCAAAGCTATTTCTGTAATCCACGTTTCTTTAAGGCTATATTGTCCGATTTATAATATTTCTGATGATGAGTTTTTGGGACTTTCTCCACTTTTAGCACTTATTGAATCTTCTGTCTATGAAACTGATATAGAAACAGAAAATAATCAAAAGAATAGCAATCTATCACCTCACCTTGCTCCCTGGGACAATAGAAAGATAATTATTCAATCTTTTTTAAAAGAATTTAATTTAGAACACCATACAATTTTAGAGCAAATAGAAAACTTAGGTGAGTATTTTGAATTAGAAAGTCAGCTAGTAGCTTCTGAAAAAATAACATTAGAGGATGTAATTCGTGCTTCCGAATTGCGTTCATCTGATTTGAGGATTATCCACACTATTCTAGTTCAGATGTCAGGTAAATCCTACAGAGCGGAAATTTTTGAAATTCTCTCACCGACAGAAATCTTGAGTGAATTTCAGGATGATTTTTGTTCCTATAAAAGGGATGTGGCAGCAGGTAATTACAATACTTACTGGATGTTTCAAAAATTGTATGGAGAAGAAGCACACCATTATTTAAAAGCAGAAATAGACCGTTATAAAAATTTATTTGAAGAGAAACTCAATCTATTTCCTGAAGAAGAACAAGAAAGATATACAAAAAAATGGTCTCGTTTCTGGAAAAGATATTCTTATCTCTCTAGTGCTGAACTTATTCGTCAAGTAGCTCTGGAAGGGGTCGAAAATAATGAATAATTAGCCATCCCATAGCCTGCTATTATTAAAATCTGTATCACTATTCATGGGAAAATTCAAAATTAGGAGCATCAAAAATGAATCTACAGGACTTAGAGATTTTGTATGAGAGTCTTAAAAGCAAACAACCAAGCAGTCAAACCCGTTACATCTCTTATCATAGTCTATACAAAACTGCTTTTATGTTTAAATCTATTTTTAAGCAATATAATATGATTGATGACGTTTCTCTTGATGAGTTTCTTTTATGTTATCCAGTTTTAGCATTGATTGAATCTTTAATCCACGAAGTCAATATTGATCTAGGAAGCAATCAACAGAATAACTTATCATGGGATGCTAGAAAGAAAATTATTCAATCTTTTTTAAAGGAATTTAACTTAGAACATCCTACTATCCTAAATGCTATGGAGAACTTAGGAGAATTTTTTCACCTTGGCAGTCAGTTAGTGACTTCTGAAACAATAACTCATCAAGAGGTGATTCGTGCTTCTGAATTGCAGTCTTCCGATATTAATATGCTTTACTTTACTTTAATTTCAATACTAGGTAAACCTTACAAAACTGAAGTTTTTGAGCTTATGTCACCGATCAACATTTTGCTAGAATTTCATGATGATTTTCGTTCCTATCAAGAGGATAGAGCAGCTGGTAACTATAACACCTACTGGATGTTTCAGAAATTGTATGGAGAGGAAGCACACCATTATTTAAAGGCAGAAATAGACCGTTACAGTAATCTATTTGAAGCAACTCTTAAACGATTATCTGAACAAGAACAAGAAGTTTATTCAGCAAAATGGTCTCGTTTATGGCAAAATGTATTTCCCTATTTCTCTAGTGCTGAACTTCTTCGTCAAGCTGTTTTAGAAGGTGTTTAAACCTGATTATTTGACCGCAGAAACTTATTTGTATAAAAAATCAAAAAGGAGAAACTAAAATGAACCTGCCAATGTCCCCTGGTATGATTGAAAGAAAAAAAAACGTTAGTCAAATTCCTTATATTTCCTATTATAGTATCTATAAAGCTACTTCAGTTTTAAAGCCGTTTTTCAAAATATATTGTCCAATTTATAATATTTATGATGATCAATTTTTTGAATTTTATCCCCTCTTAGCATTTATTGAATATCTGATCTACGAAACCGATGTAGAACTAGAAGAGAGTAATCAAAAAGATGGCTCACTATTAACTCAAGTTTCTCCCTGGGATGCCAGAAAAAAAATTATTGAATCTCTGTTGCATGAACTTGGTGTAGAAGGCTCCGCAATTTTAGCACAAGCAGACAACTTAGGTAAATATATTGAATTAGAAGGTCAGCTAATTGCTTCTGAAAAAATAACTTATGAGGACTTACTTCTTGCCTCTGAACTAAGGTCTTCTGATTTGAGAATTCTACATTCTGCTTTAGTTCAGATTTCAGGTAAACCCTACAGAAGTGAAATTTTTGATCTGATGTCACCTCTAGAAGTTTTACTAGAATTTAATGATGATCTTCGTTCCTACAAAAATGATATAGCAGCAGGTAGTTACAATACCTACTGGATGTTTCAAAAATTCTATGGAGAGGAAGCGCATCATTATTTAAAAGCAGAAATAGACCGTTATAAAAATCTATTTGAGGAGAAACTTAAGCGATTTCCTCAAGAAGAACAAGAGATATATTTAGTAACATGGTCTCGTTTTTGGCAAAGATTTCCCTATCTCTCCGATGCCGAACTTATTCATCAGGTTGCTCTAGAAGGGATTTAAAAAAACACATGACTAAACCTGTGACTCAACAGTTAGACCTGAAAGCGGAAGTAAATTTGGATTCCTCGATTCAATTTGAGCAATCGCTTTCCAAGAATGTACTAGAGCCAAAAGCTATCTTATTGACAGGAGCAACTGGTTTTCTTGGTGCTTATTTACTCGAAGAACTTCTCCAGAAAACCAGCGCAGATATTTATTGTTTAGTTCGCTGTTCTAATATAGAAGAGGGTAAAAATCGTCTTCAAAAAAACTTAGAGTTTTATTCTCTTTGGCAAGATGGTTTTAATTCTCGTATTATTCCTATTGTTGGAGATTTAGGGAAACCTTTATTCGGTCTTTCTCAACTAGCATTTAATGAATTAGCGGCAATAATTGATATTATTTATCACAATGGAGCTTGGGTTAACTCTGCTCGTCCCTACTCCACCTTAAAACCGGTAAATGTCTTGGGGACGCAGGAAGTGCTAAGGTTAGCTAGTAGGGAGCAAACTAAACCCGTTCATTTTGTCTCGACTCTTGGGGTTTTTCTCGGTGATAATCAGGAGGAAATTGGCAGAATCACTGAAATGGATAGCCCTAATTTTGTTAATCTGCAAGGAGGTTATCGCCAAAGTAAATGGGTGGCAGAACAATTAATGATGGTCGCACAAAAAAGAGGATTACCTGCTTGTATTTATCGTCCTTCAAGAATTATCGGGAATAGTAAAACGGGGATTAACGGTAATTTCCAAGATTTCCTATGTATTTTGCTAAAGGGTTGTATTCAATTAAAAAAATTCCCCGCTTTAAACACACAAATAGATATCGTTCCCGTCGATTATGTCAGTGGGGCAATTGTCGGTTTATCCCAGCAAAAAAACCATGCTGGCAAAGTATTTCATTTAATTAATTCTCAGCTAATTTCCTGGGAAACTTTCTTTAATTCTCTTCAACTTTTAGGCTATTCCTTAGAAAAAGTTGATTATGATAATTTTTATGCCGAATTAAAATATCAATTGTCCCAGTCTCCCAAGAATACACTATATTCATCTTTATTACTGCTTTTGAAACTGTCAAAACTATTTTCCCCTGATAAGCTAGAATTTGACGCAACTCGAACATTGATAGAATTAACAGAGCTATCTATCTCCTGTCCCGTTATTGATGAAAAATTGCTCAGTTTATATTTTTCTTACTTTCAGAAAGTTGGCTATTTTCCCCCTATTCTAGACCATAATTTATAGGAAAAATCTTCAATTCTTGCTATACATTTTTAAGATTTTGGAAGATAGTAACTGGCTGATGAGGATTCGTAACAATTTCCGACCATATCTGCATGAAATCTCGGTTAATTTGAGTCATTGAATCAAGCTCAAAATAATCTTTTTTATATTGCCACCAACCCTTAAGAGAGGGTTTTGGGGAAGTTTTATTTTCCCAGAGTATTAACTCTAAGTCGGGCCTAACTTCAAACTCTTCCATTTCCCAAGATGTCACCTCTAACCCAGGTAGTTTCAATTCTTCTTCGGGGGACTCTGACAAAACCGTAATAACTGCTTTAAAACTAGAATTATCAAGGCGATATTCTGGTTTGATGACTTTGGCTAAATGCTCAAAGGGAACATCTTGATACTCTAAAGCTTCTAATACTACCCTTCTCACTTGCGTTAGTAACTCTTTAACAGTAGGATTACCACTTAAATTAACTCGGAGCAACATTATATTACTAATTAAACCGATTAGAGGCTTCAGGTGTGGATGATTACGAGCGTCACGGGGAGCGCGGATGATAATATCTTCACAGCCACTATAGCTATAGAGTAAAACAGCAAAGGCTGTTAGTGCAGTCATAAATAAAGTGATTCTTTGCTCTTGACAGAGAATGTTTAATTTCTCTGTGAAATCCCTAGGAATTTCAAAATCAAAATTAGTCCCTAGACTTGAAACCGATGAATCGGATAATTTATCACTAGATTTAGACGGCGAAATCAGGTGTGGGGGAATTTTTAAGGTTGGTGACTCTCCCGCTTCTAAAATACGTTTATAGTGGTTAATTTTCGGCTCAATTAGTTGAGAACTAAAGGATTTTAGTTGCCATTGAACATAATCAACATACTGGATAGGTAAGGGAGGTAAAGGGGAGGAATCACCTAAGACAAAAGCCTGATAAAGTAGCTCCAATTCTTTAAAAAAGAGCGTCAAGGATGAATTGTCTATAATAATATCATGGATGTGAGTGAGGAGAATGTGATCTTTCTCATCCAAACGAATTAATATCAGTCTGATTAAAGGTCCATTAATCAAGTCAAAGGGTTGATGAATAATCTCTTGTAATAATCTTGCTAATTCCTCATTTTTCCTGTTCTCTGGCCAGGATTGTAAATCAATTATGGGTAGGGTTTTTTCGGTGTAGGGGTTAATTAACTGAACGGGGGAACCGTTGACTTCTCGAAAGGTGACGCGCAATATTTGATGGCGATAGATAATCTCATTCAAGCTGGCTGTTAAAGCGGCTAAATTGAGGTCTCCTTTAAGGTAGTGTCGTCGAAAATTACCCGAAAAATGGACGACTGTATTAGATTTTTCATAGGCCCATCTTTTCTGTTGAGTCAAAGATAAGGGAAAATAAGGACAGCCAGATAAGGAATCAATCTCCAGGGAAGAATCGGCAATAAAATCCTCGTCTATGATTAAGGGATTGATTACCTCATTAAATTTTATCTTGTCAATTTTTTCGATTAGTTCTGGATGATTTTTCCGTAAATATTCGGCAAATTCAGCCACCGTTGCGGCATCAAGAATAGTTTCTACAGCAAACTTTTTTTCAAAATAAGACTCTAGCCTCTTACAGAGGGCAATAACTTTGAGGGAATGTCCCCCCAATTCAAAAAAGTTCTCATCAATTCCTACTTTTTCTAATTCCAAAACCTCCGCCCAAATTGCGGTTAATAGTTCTTCCTCTGGGTTTCGTGGCGGTGTAACCAGACGAGAAGTGTCATAATTTAGAGGCAATTTAGCTAAAGCTACACGGTCAACTTTATCATTGGGGGTCAAAGGCATCTTTTCTAAAATTACTAATGCCCGGGGAATCATATAATGGGGTAACTTTTCTTTGAGATAGTCGCGCCATTGAGCGAGGACTTGCTCGACTTTAACGGTGGGATTAATAACAGCATAAGCGATTAATTGAGGATCATTTAACTGCTCTTGACGGACAATGACTACCGCTTGGTGAATGGCGGTATTTTCGTTTAAGATGCCTTCAATTTCCCCTAATTCAATTCTTAAACCGCGAATTTTAACTTGAAAGTCTATACGCCCTAACCATTCAATATTACCATCGGGAAGATAACGGGCTAAATCGCCGGTTTTGTATAACCTCGCCGATGGATTATTATCAAAAGGATGGGGAATAAATTTTGCCGCAGTTAATTCGGGACGATTGAGATATCCCCTAGCTAAACCTACTCCCCCAATATGTAATTCTCCCGCAACCCCCACAGCAACTTTTTTGAGAGACTCATCAAGGATATAAGCTTGAGTATTGGCAAGAGGACGACCGATAGTTAAGGGACTATCAGGGCTACATTCTGCTATGGTGGCATCAACGGTGGCCTCGGTGGGGCCATAGGCATTAAAAAAGCGTCTTCCCACTGACCACTGAGCCATCAAGGCAGGGGGACAAGCTTCTCCGCCGACAATTAATACCTGTAGGTGTTTTAAGGGTGCTTGAGGGAGGACGGCTAATACTGATGGGGGAATTTGTGCATGGGTAATAGCTTTTTTTTGCAGAAAATTAAGCAAGTTATCCCCCGGAAGTAAGGAGTTAGAATTTCCTAGACAAAGTTGCGACCCCGAACAAATAGCGGTGAAGATTTCCGAAACGGAAGCATCAAAATTTAAGGAAGCAAATTGCAGAACACGACTTGAGGGATTTAAGTTAAATAGTTTAATTTCTGTTTGAACTAAATTAACTACTCCTTTATGAGTAATTAAAACACCCTTGGGTAGGCCAGTGGAGCCGGAAGTATAGAGAATGTAGGCTAAGTTGTCGGAGCTTACAGCAGTTTTAGGGTTTTCTTGACTTTGTTGAACTAGGGACTGTTCTTTATTTAAAAAAATTACTTTTATCTGCTCAAGGGGTAGATTTATAAGGGGTTTTTCCTGTGTCAATAAGATAGATATATCGGCATCTTCTAGGATGAATTTTAGCCGTTCTTGGGGGTAAGCAGGATCAAGGGGTACATAACCCCCTCCCGCTTTGAGAACACCTAAAACCCCGATGATCATTTCTAGGGAACGCTCAACACAGATTCCTATTAATTGTTCTGGTTTTACTCCTAATTCAATTAAATAATGGGCGATTTGGTTAGCGCGGTCATTCAACTGCCTATAGGTTAAGCAGCAATCTTCAAAACTTACCGCAATCTGATTAGGGGTCTTCTCCACCTGGGTTTCAAATAATTGATGAATTGTGGTGGAATAAGAATAATTTTCTGCCCTAAAATTCTCCTCAATTGGCTGTAATTGTACTTCAATCATGATTTAAGTAGCTGGTTATAATTAAATTAAAAATGGATTTTAGGTTCGATCCCCCCTTAGTCCTCCCTTAATAAGGGGGGTGCCGATCCTCCCTTAGTCCCCCCTTAATAAGGGGGGCATCTGAAAGTTTTCAATACCTACCTACTTAAGATACTGCAAAAAATCAATTATGTTTTCTAAGTCTGGTAACACTGTGGCCAATTCCCGTTCATGTTTGCGCCATTTTTCTTGTCTAGGAGCAGATAGGGTTCTTTGAGCGATGGGTAAGGGTTGAGAGAGAATTTGCTCGATTTGTTTGTCTTGATGCAGTTGGGCAAATTGGGCAATATGATTAATGGTTTGCCCGGGATGTTCAATTAAATCGCGATAATTGACCGAACACCAACAGGAAGGGTTGAGGGACTGAAGGTCTTCTATTAGGTAGGAATTAGCCATTTTCCACTGATAGGCGGCAATTTCTACCAGAGAAGATTCCTGGAGAGATGACCAACCGGGTACGAGCAGAAAACTCCACTGACTATGCTCCCAACCGGGTAAGGGTTGATAGCTAATAAAACGTTGCGATCGCCATCCTTCTAATAAACTACTAATATTTTCCCTAGCATCTCGATAAAGATAGATAAAGAGAGCATCGGGAAATAAAGCCATTAGGAAAGGAACTCTTAGGGCGTTTTTGGGCGTTTTTTCTAAAAAACGAATTTTGTTAGGACGCTCATTTTCAGCAATGTTTAAATATTTTACCTCCTCCCGATTTTGTAATTGTTGGGTAAAACCTTTTCTTAGAGTTGCGCTAATTTCTGGGGTAGCATCGCCTTCATCCAAGCGGTTAGAGCTAAAATTGCGTGCAGCTGGATGTAAAGCGGGTATTCCTTCGATAATTTCGTGACTTTCATCTCCAATCGTCCATAAATCGGGGAATTTAGCCAGGGTTTCAAACAATAAACTACTTCCTGCTCTGGGTGCAGAAACAATAAAAATCGGCTTTTCAAACTCTGGGATTGAGAGGTTTTTATCTTCTACTTCTAGCTGAGATTGGTGCTTTTTTTTGACAATTAACAAACGCTTTCTCTGCATCAGAGAAAGCATCTCGCCATCTTTTCCCCTCAGGGGTGGGGAAGGCGATAGGGTTGAAAGCATGGAAGTAATAGGATTAATTATTTCTTGGATTGCCACCGATGAAGATAGCCATTTTTGTAATAATGGTGCAATTTTTCGGCTAAATTCCCCGATTAAATCTCGATAGGCTAATTCTCCTCGATAGTTCTGTCCAAATTTGGCAAAAACCGCTTGCCATTGGCTTTGAAATTCTGCCAGTTTTTCGGTCAGTTGCTCTAGTTGTCCCTGGGGAAGCGAGCAATTTTCGAGAAGACCATAAATAGCGGCTACTTGCTCCTCAATTTCCGTAGCAGTAAGCACGGGTAAATCGTTAAGTGGGACCTGAGCTAAACTGTTTGTTCTGCACATCTCATCTGGGTCATTTTCAACAATGAACAATTATTAGTTAGCGATTATCCAGTTTCTAGATTTTAACTGAGTAAGGAGTTCTGACCCCCCTTACTCAGGGGGGAAACTGACAATTTTTAACACCCACCTACTTACTAACTTTTGAGTTTTTTGAGAGATGCTGCTAAAGTTTCGCCCACATAGTCCCCATAAAGAATCCCCTTAGCGGTTAATTCAATTTCTTGGGTAGATACGGTGACAAAACCATCTCTTTCAAGTGTGGACAAAGTTTCCGCGCAAAGGGATTGTAATTTAAACCCATGTCTTTGCTGAAATGCAATTAAATCAAAACGTAATGTCTTGATTCCTAGTAAAACTTCCCGCACCATCTGGTCCAAGCTAGTCAGCTTATAACCGCGAGATAAGGGTAGTTCTCCTTGGGCCAGAAGGGTCGCATATTTTTCCATATCGCTAGTATTTTGTAACAGAGAATCCCCTAAACAGCCAAAAGCAGAGACTCCCAGACCATAAAACTCCATTCCGTGCCAAATATTAAAAATGTATTCACTGCGATATTGTTTGATACTTGTGGCCAAATCGCTGTCATTTTTAACATAGGTAAAATGACTCCAAGGATTATAATTTGCTTGGGCAAAGCGCTCCATGGCCAACTGCATAAACTGCATTTCTAGCTCTGCTGATGGCAATTCTATAATTTCTTGGCGAACCCCTTGATCAAATACTTGGGTATTGGCAAAAGCTTCCATTTTATAAACGGTGATGCTTTCTACTCCGGTTTTCAGAGCGCATTCTAAGCTTTCTTGCCAAGTTTCTACAGTTTCTCCGGCTAGTCCACTCAATAGGTCAATATTAATTGACCATTGCCCCTCGCCAGCTTTTTGAGCTACATCGATCGCTCGATAAGCTTGTTTTTCGTCATGACCTCTGCCACTCAGTTTGATGATTTGATCATTAAAAGATTGAACACCTAAACTTAGGCGATTTACCCCTAATTCTTTGAGTACCCTCATTTTTGATGGGGAAACACTCAAGGGTTCTGCTTCTACGGAAAACTGTTTCTTTTCTTCAAAGTAGGAGAAATTTTCGCGTAAATTCTCGACAACTTGGACTAACTGGTTTCCGGTTAAGGTAGTGGGAGTTCCTCCGCCAAAATAAACCGCCTGAATCCGTCGGTTTTTCAAATTGAATCTTTCGGAAACGAGTTTAATTTCTTGGCAAAGCGTATCTACATAGGCCTGTACTTGGCTCTCTTTTAGGTCAACGGTTTTGTAATAACAAAAAGCACAGCGTTGAGTACAAAAGGGGATATGAACATAGAGACAGACTGGCTGTTCTTCTAGTTTTTCGGCGATTACCCCTGCTTTCCACTGGCGAAAGGGGGGATAGTTAGGATTTAAGGGTAAACGTTGCGGCGTTTGGGTTTTCGGAAGTTCGATGGTTAAAGTCATGGTTTTTGACTGAGATATTGTTATTGAGGTTGCATTAACTCTAGATCAAGCTGTGACCGTTAATTGTTCACTTGCCGGTATTTTCTGGGCAATACAACTAGCTAAAACGTTAAGATTGCTAAAGGATTCTAGATTTAAATCCGATTCCGCAAACTCAACCTCGAAATGCTGTTCGGTCAAAGCAATTAATTCAACTACTGCGATGGAATCCAATCCTAACCCGTCTTCAAATAGGGAGGCGGTTTCGTCAATTTCCTCGATTTTGAGATTGACATCCAGTTGTTCGGCAATAATTGTCTTGAGTTGATTTAAAATATTTGTCGCCATTTTCTAAGCTTTGGGTAAAAAACTGACTAATTGCTGATGGTCGATCTTCCCGTTGGGTAACATCGGTAAGGTTTTCAAAGTGACAATGCGGTCTGGAATCGCTCTTTTCGGTAGTATATCAAAGCACAATTCTCTGATTTCATTCTCAGACAGATGACTCCCTTTTGTCAAGACACAAAAAGCGACTATACCTTTGCCTCTTTGACTCTCTCCATGGCATTGAACCGCAACCGCTTCAATTTCCCCTAAGGTTTCCATATTTTTCTCGATGTCAGAAAACAAGACCAATAGACCATCCCGGTTAATACTGCGATCGCATCTTCCCCAAACTTCTAGATGACCGTCTAAATGTAGCTTACCTAAATCTTTAGTAGGGAACCAATCATCGGAATTTGTTGACATCAGCGGCACTCCTGCCGGATCAACATAACCATCAAAACCTAGGGGATGCTGACAGCAAATTTCCCCAACTTCTGACATTTCCGAGTTTAAAGATTTATTAAGACGCAATCGGACACCTGGCATAGGTAAACCGACCGTTTGACAACGGAGGGATAATTCTTCTTGGGGACTACCTGCGGCAATTACCCCCATTTCGGTGCTGCCATATAACTTAACTAGGGGGCCGAAATTCTCTTCATATTTAATAAAAGTGTTTTCTTTGATCAGATCTCCCGCAACCACTGTTAATTTATACTCTCTGGCTGATTTTCTGCCTTTAACTAAGGTTTCACAAAAGCTAGGAGTCATAAAAGCAATATTAGGATTAAAGTCTTTTTCTCTCTGAAGATAGCGTAAAAGGTTAGCACCTTTCTGTAAATCAATAGAGGCTCCAACAGCCACACTAGGGAGAAAAGCAGCCCCTAAACCATAGAGATGATAAATCGGTACTGGAATCGCTACTCTCGCCTCTGAATTTAATCTCAATCTTTCCACACAGTTAAGCACATTTTCTAGCAATTTGTTCTGAGAATGAACCACTATTTTTGGTGTTCCTGTACTCCCAGAAGTCCTCATATACAGCCTTTTACCCTTGTCATCAATAGTTTTATATTGATGATTTTCGGTAATTTTTAGCCAATTGCTAATCTGATCTAAATTGTCAGTTTTTTCTAGTTTGGGAGTGAGACAATAGCGACAAAATTCAGGAGTAATAGGGGACGAGTTTGACTGAGGCTGCAAAAAGAAACTATAGCCCTTTTCTAACAGAAATAACAGAGTTAAAGCACTGGGAAGAGAATTTTCACATTCCAGGGACAAGCAGTCTGAATGATCGATTTTTTCTTGTCTGAAAAAGCTTGACAAATTGTCAAATATTTCCCCAACATCTTGCCAAGAATAGGTTAAACATCCATCGGTAAGCACGTTGGACTGATACGAGTCTAGAGAGGGGATGCGGGCTATAAATAAGCTGTTCAACATTTACATTGGTATGGAAGGTTACATGGGGAGTGGCGTAGTGGCAGGAGAAATCAGGGCAAACCCAGCTCAAACGCTATTGATAATTGGTCAATTTTGTCAGCCGTTGGTCTGCTGTCTAGGCATTTCAAATGCTACCAGTCAATCAGAATATTTACGAATTGTCAAGGATTTTTTAAATAGGTTTATCCCTCGGTCAAAGTATGTTAGACTCCAGAAGATTGATTTTTAGGAGTTTCTCATGGACGAAGTTAACGAACAAGCTGCCGGTGATGAATCTTCATCCCAGAATGTTAACGAACAAGCTGCCGCTTCGGAATTTTCTTGGGAGGAAATCAGCAAAAAACTAAAGGCTGCCCCGGGTGAAATCAGCAAAAAACTGGCATCCTGGGGGGTTTCTTTGGACGAAGTAGCCAAGAGAATTGGTTCTTTGGGACTCCCAGGCGTAATTCTCGTGGTCACGGTATCCACCTCGGGAGCTACCACTTATCCCATTGCCTTCGCTTTGGCAGCTTTAGGGGGTCCCCTTGGCGTTCTCGGCGGATTAGGACTGCTTGGCCTAACCACTGTTGTGGGAGATGCCTTGACGAACTATGGAATTGAAGCGGTTCTTGCCGCTATCTATAAAGATCGTCGTAAACAGGAAGCTCAGGAAGACTTAATCAAAGAAGTTGAAGGTTTACCGATTACGCAAGGACTGAAACTGAAGCTCAAACAGCAAATAGAGTCGGCGGAGGTTGTGTCTGAGGATATTGGTTCCCCTCAAAAAATTGAAATTGCAGAATAATGACTTCCCTTAGTTCAATGATTCGATTTCAACATTTTTTGCTCTGATTTCTTCTTCGTCTTTGATCACATCAACTAAGTTGGTTGCCTTGAATTGAATTAACCCCTAAGTAAAGAAAGGATCGGTTTTATGTCTGCTCAACAAAATGTTTTGTCCAATGTTTTGTCCTTTGATGGACAAAGAAATTATGTGGAAGTTCCTTACAATGCTCAACTGAACCCGGAACAGTTTACCGTGTCCTGTTGGGCTAAAGTAACGGGAAAACAGGGTCAATGGCGATCGCCGATCACTAGCAGAACCGACAGCCCGCAGGGGGGATACATCCTCTATGCCGGGGAAAACAACAAATGGCAGTTTTGGACCGGCAATGGCGGTAATTGGGTGACCGTAACCGGTCCAGATGTTGTGCTGGGAACCTGGACCCATTTAGCCGCCACCTACGATGGCAACAACATGAGACTCTATGTCAATGGGCAACTAGCTGGCGGACCCGTGGCTACCAAAATCAGTCTGAATAAGAAATCTCCCTTACGGATTGGAGCAGGAGCGACAGAAAGAAACCCAGACTATTTATTTGCCGGCCAAATCGGGGAAGTGCAGGTTTGGAACCAAGCACGGTCCGCGGAAGACATTAAAAAATCAATGAATTATCGGCTGCTAGGCAATGAACCAGGCCTGGTGGGCTATTGGCCTCTTAATGAAGGTTCAGGTAATATCGTCACTGACAAAACCGGTAAGGGCAGTAATGGCACAATTAACGGGGCAACTTGGCAGCAAGAACAACTCCCCTTAACTCCCAAAGCCTCTAAACCCAATATTGTCATTTTCCTCACTGACCAGGACAGTGCCGCCGTTGCTGAACGCTGGCCGCAAAGCTTTGAAGATGAGCATCTACCGGCCCTGAAACGACTGAAAAAGAACGGGCTGACCTTCAACAAAATGTTCACGGTAACGGTGGCCTGCTCTCCCAGTCGGGCTACTCTGCTCACCAGTACCTATCCCAATCAACACGGTGTCATCAACACCATTGCCGAGCCTTTTTCCGATATTATCAACCGCTATGAGGATAGCTACGGACAATCCCTAGAACAAAAGCTTCTTAGTCCCACCCAGGTGAACCTAGCTCGGGTTCTGAAGGCGGCCGGTTATAAGGTCTATTGGAAGGGCAAATGGCACTTGAGCGTTCCCAAGAGTGACACCGATAAGTGGTCAAGCGAAGACATCGAATACATGAAACAGTCCTACGGTTTCGATGGCTGGACTCCGATTGATGCGGGAGTTGCCCGCAGTGATTTAACCAAGTTTGGCAAAGGAACTTTTTACAATGATGAACGCTATCTACGGGGTGTAGAAGGGGTCAAAAAAGTCATTGAGCAAGATGCCAAGGAAGGACGCGGAGCTTTTAGTGGACTTTCCCCGGAGAAAAAGGAAGCGAAAAAGCAAAAGATCTTGGATAGAATTGACAAGGCCATTCCCCGGGAAGAACAAGGGGTTCTCGAATTTATTGAAAATTACAAATCCGAGGACGGTCCTTTTTGCTTGGTGGTGTCTTTGGTCAATCCCCATGATATTCATGTGGCTCCTACCTTTGAGAAAGATGCTGGCTATTCCCTAGAGGACTTTAAAGATTTTAATCTTCCCATTCCCGAAACTGTCTTCGAGGATCTATCCTTTAAACCAAGCGTCCAAGAAATTTTTAAACAAGGCTGTCAAGTCAAGGAAGATCAACGCTTAAAACGGATCAAGGAAGCGCGACGCTTAGAACTGAGCGACGAAAAGGTGTGGTATGAAGATTTACCAGAACTAAAAGATGGTCAATTCGCTACCAATAGTCAGCAAGTTCAGCAGATGTTTGTTAACTTCTACGGCTATCTGAAAAAACTGGCAGATAACCAAATCAATGAAGTGCTGAATGCCCTTGAAGCTAAGGGATTAATTGACGATACCTTAATCGTGCGGACTTCCGACCATGGGGAAATGTGCCTGGCCCACGACCGTCAGCGAGAAAAGCCTTTCAATGCCTACGAGGAAGTGCTTCGGGTTCCTCTGATTATTTCTAACCCGAATCTGTTCCCCAACGCCGTTAGTACCGATTCCTTTGCCACGACCTTGGATATAGTGCCAACTCTGGCTAAATTTGCTGGGGTGTATGATCTGTTCCAGTTTGCCTTTCAGGGTTGTGACCTAACGCCTTTATTCACCAATCCCCATCAGGAAGTCCGCGATGCCATTCATTTTACTTTTGATGATGGTACGCTGCCTCCCCGGTTTTTCAAAACCATTCCCCGACGTATCCGTACTATCCGCACCAAAGAGTGGAAATATTCTGTTTACTTTAACGACGAGGGGACTAATTACGAGTACGAAATGTACGACCTAGTCAATGACCCTCTGGAAAAAACCAATGTTGCGGGTAAACCAGAATATTTAGAAAAATTCCGGCAACTACACGCGCAATTGATCACCCAGATGGTTAAGTTAAAAACTGTTCCGGGTCGTTTTTCTATCTATACAGAAGAGATGAAGCAACAGAATTTTATTCCTCCTCTGTATTGGCCGACGGAAGACGAGGCCGAATATGAAGCCATCATGGATTATGCCGCTAACCAAGCTCAGTCTTCCTACCGGCACCGAGATCACAAGGAGGTGATCAAAGCCCAGGCAAAAGACGTTGATCCCGATATGTGGTGGTTGGGAATCTAATCAAAGCGCCGCGGCAAAACAACTAAGTAGGTGGGTGCCATTGATTTGCACCCACCTGTAATGGGAGCATACCGCCCACACTGGGTCTTACATTCAATGAGACCAACCTACTTAGTAGATTGTCAAGCTTAAGGTTGTTTTTATCTAGTTATAGCACGATATCCAGAGAGTGCTTAGGCACATCGATGGGCTAACTTTAAATCTATCCAGCAAATTGAGGAATTATGTCATGATGCCAGCGAAACCAGCGAATCGGTGTAAGATCGAGTTGTTAAAAAATAGTTTTAGCAAAACTCCTCTTAATCTGTCGGAGTTAAGCACACTCCAGCGAATCATTTTAATAACCGATGGGACTCTGACCGACATTTTAGAGATTTATTTGTTGGAAAAAATGTCAATTGTTAAACTGTCTGAAGAAGCGGTATATTTAGAGGAAGACTTGCCAGTTTTAGATATTGAAAAAGGTAGCAAAATTATCAAGAGAAAAATATTTCTTCGCAGTACAGTCAGCCAAAAAAAATTAATTTATGCCGAGTCTATTATTGTTATTGATAGACTAGACACCAAGTTTCAAGACGAGTTAATCAAGTCAGGAAAACCCATTGGTAAGCTTTGGTTAGAAAATCGGATGGAAACCTTTAAGGAAATCGTTGATTTATCTCAAGAGCGTGCGGGGGATTTGGCTGAGGATTTTCAAATCAGTCCAGAAGAAAAACTTTTTTCTCGTACCTATCGTGTTTTCTCTCAGAAGCAACCGATTATGATGATTACAGAAAAATTTCCTGAGAGTTATTTCGTCTAAAAATATCTCCAGAGTCATTCCATTAACAACCATCTCAACTTTGCTCATTCAATCATGTTTAATCTTCAGCGAGAAAATCCCGGGCAAATGTCTGATAGAGACACTGTCTTGCAGATGATAAGGGGTTTTCAGATTAGCCAATGTATTTATGCGACCGCCAAATTAGGAATTGTTGATCTGTTGGCCGATGGAACAAAATCTTATCAAGAGTTAGCCACTGAAACCCATACTCATGCTGATTTACTTTATCGTTTTTTGCGGACGTTAACCAGTCTGGGGATTTTAGAAGAAACCCAACCCAACTATTTCCAAAACACTGCTTTAGCAACTTATTTAAGAGATAAGCAACAGGGAACTGTTCGCAATTTTCTGATGGCCGAAATAGAAGAAAGTTATGCTAGTTGGGGAAATCTGACTCAAAGTTTAACCACAGGTCAAGGTGCTTTTGAGTCTATGTATGGTGTCAATATTGAAGAGTTTCATCAACAAAATTCTGATCAAGCTGAAGTTTTTGATCAAGCAATGGTTGATATAACTGCAATTCAAAACCCCCTGATTTTGGCCGCTTATGATTTTTCTGTCGGGGAAATTGTCGCAGATATTGGTGGAGGATACGGAAAATTTCTGGCTGCTATTTTACAAAAATATCCCCAGATTAAAGGAGTGCTATTTGAACAACCCTATTGTATTGAGCAGGGGAAATATCTACTAACACAAGAGGGAGTGATCGACCGTTGTAGTTTGATTCCTGGGAGCTTTTTTGACCCCATTTTCCTTAAAGCAGACATTTATTTATTGAAGAAAATTCTGCTCAATTGGGATGATCAAAAAGCCCTTGAAATTCTCAAAAACTGTCGTCAGGCTATGGACCCATCCTCTCGATTGTTAATCGTGGATCGAATTTTGCACAAAAATCGTTGGAAGGATAATTTAGCTGATCTCAATTTATGGATGCTAGGTTCAGGAAAAATTCGATCGGAATCTGAATTTAGGGTATTATTAGAAACGGCTGGCTTTCAAATAACTAAAATTATTGACACTCAGTCTATAGAGAGTTTAATTGAAGCTACTCCACTCTAAACCAGAAACTTAAATACCGCTCTGTTTGCCAAACTACTCAATTCAACCTTATTAGGAAAAATTTTATGACTAACAACATCTCTACTAAACCTCTCAAGCATATTGCCATCATTCCAGACGGTAACAGAAGATGGGCAAAAAATCAGGGCTTATCTCCCCAAGAAGGTCACAGAAAAGCATTTATAGAGGTGGCACCTTCCCTATTAAAAACGCTTTGGGATAAGGAAATTTACGCTGCGACATTGTGGCTGTTCTCCACCGAAAACTGGAAGCGTTCCGATAGCGAAGTTGACAACTTAATGGATGTTTTTAGTCAGTTTCTCAGCAATTTATTGCCTTTATCGGGTAAATACTCAGTACAGTTGCGACATTTAGGTAGAAAAGATCGCCTTCCTGAAAATCTCTTGTCTATGGTTGAGGAGGTAGAGCATAGCACCAAAGGAATGACCGGTCACATCTTCAATTTTGCCCTAGACTACGGTGGTGAAGATGAGATAATCCGCGCAGTCCGCCGCCTAGTAGAAAAGGGGGTTAAACCGGAAGAGATCGAACCTCATCAGCTAATGGATCAATTTTGTCCGCCGCCAGATCTGATTATTCGGACCTCTGGAGAATGTCGGTTATCTGGATTTATGCCCCTACAGAGTTGTTATAGTGAACTCTACTTTACAAATACCTTCTTTCCCGATCTAACTCCGGCAGATATTGAAGAAGCTATCCACTGGTTTCAAAATCGCGAGCGTCGCTTTGGAAAATAGGATCAAGCAAATTAAACCAACTATAGCACCTGAGTTAAATCAAATTACTTTAGTTCCCATGACTCAATCTATTCATCAATTATTGGAACAGCAGGTACAACGCACCCCTGAAGCGATAGCTCTGATTGGGGAAAACTGGCAAATTAGCTATGAAAGCTTAAATCAAAAAGCCAATCAACTGGCCTATTATTTACAAAAATATGGGCTAAAACCGGAAAGTCTCGTCGGTTTATCTGTGGAACGTTCCCCGGAAATGGTGATGGCCCTTTTGGCTATTCTAAAAGCCGGATGTGCCTATGTTCCCCTCGACCCCGACTATCCCCCGGAGCGCTTGGATTATATGATACAAGATGCTCAATTATCTCTCATAATCACCAACAGTTATTTAATCGGTAAATTCGGGGACAATCAGACAGTTAAAATTCTGAAATTGGATGAAGATTGGGGGCTAATTGCCCTGGAAAAGCCAGAAAATCCCGATATTGAAGTTAACCCCGAAAACCTCGCTTATATTATCTATACATCAGGTTCCACCGGAAAACCCAAGGGCGTGATGATTGAACATCGCTCTGTGGTTAATTTTATTGAAGTGGTTAAGACTACTGCTAATCTCAGTCAAAGCGATCGAATTTTACAATTTGCCTCGATTAGTTTTGATGTTGCCGTCGAGGAAATTTATCCTTGCTTAACTGTTGGTGGCACGGTTGTTTTGCGAACTGAGGCGATGTTAAGCTCATTTTCTAGCTTTATCCAAAAGTGTCGAGAATGGCAACTGACAATCTTAGATTTACCCACAGCTTTTTGGCAGGCTTTAATTACCGAATTAGCACGAACTAAGGAACTCTTCCCCGAATCGGTGCGATTATTATTTGTGGGTGGAGAAAGTTTATTACCCGAAAAACTCAAACTATGGCAGCAATATATAGAAGAAATGTTACAAACCGGGAAACTCCGCCGAGTACCCCAATTAATTAACGCTTATGGACCGACAGAAACCACCGTCGAAGCAACCTATTGTGATTTATCTGATTATAAATTAACAGAAAACTGTACCTCTGTCCCTATTGGTCGTCCCATCAATCAGACACAAATCTATATTCTTGATCAGAATTTACAGCCTGTCCCCCAAGGAACTCAAGGGGAATTATATATTGCTGGTATTAGTTTAGCGAGAGGTTATCTCAATCAGCTAGAATTAACCCAAGAAAACTTTATCAATAACCCTTTCAATCCCTCCGAACGGCTTTATAAAACTGGAGATTTGGGTCGCTATTTAGCCGATGGTGACATTGAATACTTAGGACGCATTGACAATCAAATTAAGATTAGAGGTTTTCGGGTAGAACTAGGAGAAATTGAGAACGTATTGATTCAACACTCGGCGATTGAGTCGGCGGCGGTTATCCTCAGCCAAGATCAATTAGGGGATAAACAGTTAATCGCTTATGTCGTTCCTCATCTAACTTCTGAGGATTCCTTAGAACAGGAAAAAACTCAACAAGAATATCTGGCTCTTTGGAAAACTGTTAATCAGCAAACTGACAGTCAAACCCCTATTCAAAGTGATCTTACTTTTAATATTATTGGTTGGGATAGTAGTTATGACGGACAGCCAATTCCCAAAGAAGAAATGCACGAATGGGTGGATAAAACCGTTGAAAGCATTCAAGAGTTACACCCAGAAAAAGTTTTAGAAGTTGGCTGCGGTACGGGATTATTATTAACTCGAGTTGCCCCCGATTGTTCCGAGTATGTAGGTCTTGATTTTTCTCGTCCTGCTTTAGATCATATTCGGAAAATTCAGCAAACAATAGGCGGTTTAGATCATGTAACTTTGTGGGAAAGAAGCGCCGATGACTTAGCGGGATTGGAGTCAGAAAGTTTTGATACTATTATCATCAACTCTGTGCTGCAATATTTCCCCAGTACCGCCTACCTACTGCAAGTTTTAGAAGGGTTGATTAAACGGGTTAAAAAAGGAGGTCATATTCTTGTTGGAGATATTCGTAATTTAGCCCTTTTGCCAACCTATTGTACTTCGGTAGAAGCTTATCGAGCTAATGATCATGTTCTTGCCTGCCAATTGCGAGAAAGAATTACCCGCAAACACCAAGCAGAAGAAGAGTTGTTATTACATCCCTTTTTCTTCCTAGCACTTCAACAACAATTTCCTGAAATTACTCATGTGCAAATAAAACCCAAAACTGGGGTTTATGATAATGAATTAACTCGCTTTCGTTACGAGGCGATTTTATCTATCAATAGTTCCGTTGAACCGTTGACAGAGATTGATTGGTTAGACTGGCAAAAAGAACAACTGAACTTAGACAAAGTTAAACGTATTTTAACTGAATATCAACCGAGAAATTTAGGTATTTCTCGTATTCCTAATGTTCGTTTGAGTAAGGAGGTTAAGGTTCAACAATGGTTAGAAGAAGCTGATCAAAGCGACTCACTTAAGCAACTAAACCAGTGGCTAGGTAAGCAGCCGAAGCATGGGGTAGAAATTGATCGGATAATGGCTCTTGTGGAGGACTTACCTTATCACCTAGAGATTAGCTGGATTAACACCGATGCCAGAGGATATTATGATCTAGTTTTTAGCCATAAATCCGCACCATTCCAACCAGCAATTTTTCCCATTAGTTCTCCTATTGAAGATATATTTACCTATGCCAATAATCCAATCGAGATTAAATTTAAGCAGCAATTAATATTAGAACTCGGTCAATTTCTTAAAAGCAAATTGCCAGAATATATGAGGCCAAATGCCATCAGTATTTTAGACAAATTGCCCCTTACGCCTAATGATAAAATAGACCGTCTAGCCTTGTCAAAACTGGCAAAACCGAGTTATATATTAACCAGTAATAAAGCTAATTTTGTAGCTCCTCGTAATCGAGAAGAAGAAATATTAGCGAACTTGTGGTCTGAAGTTCTGCAACTAGAGCAAATCGGTATTAATGATAACTTCTTTGAGTTAGGCGGCAATTCTCTCAAGGTCATTATTTTATTGAATAGAATCCAAGAAAGGTTGAATAAAAACTTGCAGATGCTTGACCTATTTCAGTCACCCACCATTGCTGAATTAGTAACTTGTCTGTCAGAAAAATCATCAACATTTAACAGAATTGAAGCAACAAATCTCCAACCCGCCGACGAAATTCGTTATTATCCGCCCTCTTTTGCTCAAGAGCGATTTTGGGATTATCGTCATTTAGGTAGCTTTTATTATCTACCTAACTACTTCCATCTGGAAGGAAAGCTTAATATAGCTATTTTGGAAAAAAGTCTTAATGAGATTATTCGTCGCCATGAAATTCTAAGAACAAAATTAGAAAAAATCAATGGTTCTTTAAGGCAGGTTGTCTATCCCAATACAAAGATAGCTCTTGAAATTATTGATCTGCGAAACCGCTCAGAAGTAGAACAACAGCAAGAAATAGAAAGAATAACCGCAGAAAAAATCAAAAAACAAGTTTTTCTGGACAAAGATCCTTGGTTGTTCGTTAATCTACTACAATTGTCAGAAACATCTCATATTTTGCTGATCGGTTTACACATGATGCTGGCCAATGAACAATCTTCGGAAATATTAATGCCAGAATTGAGCCTTCTCTACGATACTTTCCTCTCTGATAACCCTTCTCCTTTGCCCGAATTACCCCTACAGTATGGCGATTATGTGATTGCCGAACGTCAATCTCTTACAGAAGAAGGACTAAAAATAAGGCGCGACTATTGGCAACAGTGGTTAAGTCAAGAACCCCAACCTTTAAATCTTCCCACTGACAGACCGCTACCAGAGGTGCAAAGCTTCCAGGCAGTCACCCTAGAAACAGAGATTTCTCCTGAACTGACTACTCAGTTAGAAATTTTGAGTCAGAAACAAAAAGTGACTTTTTTTACCACCATCGCCACTGCCTTTGGACTTTTACTCCATCAGTACGCTCCGAAGGAAAGTCTCGTTATCGGCGTTCCAGCGATTGATAGCAATCAGCAGCAATTTGCATCTGTCATGGGAGATTTTGGTAAGCACTTGCTTTTAAGACTTGATTTTGGCGAAAATGACCACTTTTTCCAGCTATTAAAACGGGTTCAACAGGAGATGCTTGCTGTCATCACTCACCAAGATGTCCCTTTTGAGCAAATCGCCAAAACCTTTGACCCGCCGATAGAGCGAAATAAACGCTTTTTTAGAGTGTATTTAGACTTTTTGCAAAAAGCTCCCACAGAGCATTTAGAATTATCGGGTTTGAATGTCACCCCCATACCGCTTAAATTATCAATGGCAAGAGTAGATTTAGGAGTATTGTTCTGGAAAAAAAATACCCCTTCCGGAACTGTTATTAAGCTATGGTGGAAGTATAAAAAAGATTTGTTTGAAGCGGATACCATCGCTAGGATAGCGTCAAATTTTGAAAATTTATTAGAGGTAATCGTCAATCAATGAAAACCGATCAATCCCACGTTTTCAATACAACTCGTTGGCATAATACCTGTTTAATGGCAGAATCGGGAAAAGGTATTTATGTTTATGATTCAGAGGGAAAAACCTATCTAGATGCCATCGGGGGGACTCATGTTATTTCCATCGGTCATGGTGTCACAGAAGTGGCCGATGCCATGGCAGAACAAGCTCGTCAACTGTGTTTTATTCATAAGGCTCAATTTACCAGTGAACCCCAAGAAAAGTTAGCTAATGTGGTGACAACAATGGCTCCCGAAGGTATGGATAGAGTCGGTTTTGTCACCAGTGGTTCAACAGCTAATGAAATGGCTTTTCAAATAGCTCTTTATTACCATAAACTACGAGGCAAAGCCAGCAAATACAAAATTATTTCTCGTTGGCATAGCTATCACGGACATACAATTGCCACTCTCGCCATGACTGGTAGTAGGTTTGTGCGAGAAAGTTTATCACCCTTTGACCTCTTAAATTTTCCCCATATTCAAGCACCTCACTGTTATCAATGTCCCTATAAACTTACCTATCCCAGTTGTGAATTAACTTGTGCTAATGAACTAGCAAGAATAATCGAACAAGAAGGAGTAGATACCATAGCCGCTTTTATTGCTGAACCGATTATTGGCGGTGCCGGGAGTGCCATTGTTCCGCCTCCTGGCTATTATGAAAAAGTGCGAGAAATTTGTGATTTCTATGATATTCTTTGGATTTCTGAGGAAGTTATCACGGGTTTTGGTCGAACGGGTAAAAACTTTGGGGTTGACCATTGGGCGGCAATTCCCGATATAATTACAGCCACGAAAGCCTTAAGCAGCGGGTACGCTCCCATTGGTGCAGTTATTGTTCATCAACGGGTTCGGGAAGTATTTGACAATGCAACTAAAAATATACCCCTGTCATTGTTTACCTATGCCGGTCATCCTATTAGTTGCGCTGCGGCTTTAGCTGTGCAGAACTATATGGCTAAACATAATTTAATAGAACGATGTGCAGTGATGGGTAAATACCTCAAACATCAATTAGAAAAACTGGCTGAACGGGAGCCAATCATAGGCGATGTTCGGGGGGAAGGATTATTAATAGGAATTGAATTTGTTAAAAATCGAGACAATCATCAACCTTTTTCTCGTTCCCTGGGTATTACTGAAAAAATTATGCAAGTAGGCTTAGAAAATGGATTAATCCTCAGAGGGAGGTTTGGTACTGGTGTCGGAGTTGATGGAGACCATATCTTAATTTCGCCACCCTTTATTATCACAGAAAGTCAATGTGATGAATTGGTGGAAAAGTTAGAGTTAACTTTCAAGCAGGTAAAACAGTCTTTAAAATTGGTTGAGGTGTGTTAAAGATGATCACTCAAAACAGTCTGCTACAAACAGCTAAATCCTATCGGACTCTGGCGGCGGTTACTATTTCCAAAGGCGCGGCTAATTCAGTAAGTCACCCTGACCAAAGAATTGATCAAGAAGCTCTCGTTTTTGCTGTTTCTGGTCAAACTGAGGGAATAATACAGTTAAGCCTAAAATTGTTGACAAGTAAGGTAAAATCGTTAATAATTTAGCCAAGGATTTATTCTTAGCAAAAAATACCCTTTTTAGGGAATCCGTAAGCTCAATCAAAAAGGTCATTAAATTATGTTTAATCTTCCTGGGGAAAACCCAAATCAAATATCTCCTAGAGACACCGTTTTACTGATGATTAGGGGGTTTCAGATCAGTCAATGTATTTATGCTGCTGTAAAATTAGGAATTCTTGATCTGTTAGGAGATGGCTCAAAACACTATCAAGAATTAGCGACGGAAACTAACACTCATGCTGATTCTCTCTATCGTCTTTTACGAACTTTGGTCAGTTTAGGAATTTTGCAAGAAAATCAACCGGATTATTTTCAAAATACTCCCTTAGCGGCTTATCTAAGGGATGATCAAGTGGGAACTTTACGCAACTGGCTAATTACCGAGATAGAAGAAAGTTATGCTTGTTGGGGCAATTTTACCCAAAGTTTAACCACTGGAGAAGGAGCTTTTAAAGCCATGTATGGTCTTGATATTGAGGAGTACCATCGAGAGAATCCTAGCCTCAATAAAGTTTATGATCAATCAATGAATGATATAACCACCTTTCAAATAGCTAAAATATTAGAAGCTTATGACTTTTCCTCCGTAGAAGTATTGGCAGATATTGGTGGCGGTCAGGGAAAACTGATTGCTGCTATCTTAAAACGTTACCCTCAAATAAAAGGGATACTTTTTGAACAGCCATACTCCCTTGAAAAAGCCAAAAATTTATTGAAACAGGAAGGGGTAAGCGAACGCTGTGAGTTGATAAGTGGAGATTTTTTTGAATCGGTTCCCGTCGTAGCGGATGTTTATTTACTCAAGCAAGTTTTGCTCAGTTGGAATGATCAACAAGTGGTTTATATTCTCAAAAACTGTCGCCAGTATATGCCTTCCACATCTCGATTATTAATTTCAGAAAGAATTATCCGCAAAATTTATTGGAGAGACAATTTAGCTGATCTACAGTTATGGATGCTTCATTCAGGAAAAATTCGCTCAGAAAATGAATTAAAAGTCCTATTGACAAGGGCTGGATTTCAAATAGATAAAATTATTGACACTATGCCTGTGCAGAGTTTGATTGAAGCAAGTCCACTCCCTAAATTAAATTAGATATGTCCTAGCAAAGCATGAGCAATCAAGAATGTATTCCAGATTTAAAAACAGAAGCTATTCTTAATCCTGATATCAGTTTTGACAGTCCTCTCAAGGACAATTTTGACGAGCCAAAATCAATTTTTTTAACTGGTGCCACTGGATTTTTAGGGGCTTATTTGCTCAGGGAACTGCTCGATCAAACCACCGCTAATATCTATTGTTTAATTCGTTATCATACTGTAGAAACTGGTAAACAGCGACTAAAAGAAAACCTCCAATCTTACCAACTTTGGCAGCAACATTTTGATGCTCGTATTATCCCAATGCTTGGCGATTTGGCTCAACCATTGTTAGGTCTTTCTGAGAAAGAGTTTTGTCAATTAGCCAACGAGATTGATGTTATTTATCATAACGGATCACAAAATGACCCGATCCCCCCTTACTATCAAATGAAAGCGGTTAATGTTTTGGGAACTCAAGAAATTCTTAAGTTAGCCGGACTAAGAAAAACTAAACCAGTTCATTTTATCTCGACACTGGCCATTTTTTTTAGTCAGGCTCATAGACAAGATACACCCATTAGAGAGACAGAATTTCCTCGATTTTCTCCCAGTTTAAATACGGGCTATAAACAAAGCAAATGGGTTGCTGAAAAATTAATACACCTAGCTCAAAAAAGAGGTTTGCCCGTCTCTATTTATCGACCCACAAGAATTATGGGTGACAGCAAAACTGGAATTTATAGAAAATCGAATAATTTCTTTTTTCGGTTTATTCAAATATGTATTAAATTAGAAAAATTTCCCACTTTTGATGTGGATATCAATATTATTCCCATTGACTATGCCAGTAAAGCTATTGTTTATCTCTCAAGGCAAAAGCAACTTTTAGGAAAAACCTTTCATTTAGTTAATCCTGAATTAATTCCATGGCAGAGATTTTTTGAATTAATTAATGCCTGTGGTTATGCCACTGAAGCGGTATCCGATAAAAATTGGTTAGTAATGGTTGAAAATTACCTTTTTGAGCAGGGAGGAGAAAAAGCCGTTAGTTCTTGGTTCCCAATTATTTTAAAATCAGCTAAAATGATTAGTCAGACAAAGCCTTGCTTCGATGCTTGTCAAACTATCGAGGGATTAGCCCATAGCTCCATCGTTTGTCATCCTCTCGATTTATCCCTGATCTCTACTTATTTACTTGCTTGGAAAAAATATGAGACAAAAATGTTAAACTAGCAAAGGCTCAACTGCTGCCCGACTACCAATAGCGTCAACCCCTTTTTTTTGGAAATATGTCAACCCAATTTGCTGAAAATAAAAATGCACTTGCTTCTTTTAACCAATTTTTGAAAGATGTCAAGGCGATCACTCAACCTTACTGGTATCCCACCGAACCAGGAGCAAGAAGCTTTCCCGAGGTAATTCGTGGCTGGGGAATGCTATTTTTGCTAATTTTTCTAATCCTCGGTCTAGTAGTCGTAACGCTTTTTAATAGTTTTGCTATTCGTCGCTTGATTGACGCAATTGTACAACAGGGAGACTATGCCAGATTTAATCAGGAATTGATCGCCTATGTGATTGGACTGATCTTGGTGACACTGCTAGTCGGTTACAGTAAAAATATTTCCAAAAAAATTGCTTTGGATTGGTATGAATGGCTAAATGGTCAGGTTTTAACTAAATATTTCCATAAGCGTGCCTATTATAAAATTAATTTCAAATCTGATATTGATAATCCCGATCAACGCATTGCTCAAGAAATTGAACCGATCACCAGTAATGCTCTTAGCTTTTTCTCATCTTTCCTAGAAAAAAGCCTGAAGATGCTTGTCTTTTTAGTGGTGATTTGGACGATTTCTGAGCGGATTGCTATTCCGCTACTTATTTATACAGTCATCGGTAATTTTATCGCCCTTTATTTAAATCAAGAATTAATCAAGATCAATGAAAAGCAATTAGCTTCAAAAGCTGATTATAATTATGCGTTAACTCACGTTCGCAATCATGCTGAATCTATCGCTTTTTTTCGGGGAGAGAAAGAAGAATTAAATATCATTCAGCGAAGATTTAAAAAGGTATTAGAAGATACTCTCGATAAAATTGATTGGGAAAGAGGGAACGAACTGTTTGCTAGGGGCTATCAAGCTGCTATTCAAGTATTTCCCTTCTTAATTCTGGGACCTTTGTATATTAGAGGTGAGATCGATTATGGACAGGTGGAACAAGCTTCCACAGCCTGTTATATATTCGCTACTTCTTTGGGCGACCTGATCACTGAATTTGGCATTTCGGGACGATTTTCTAGTTATGTTGAACGTTTAAATGAATTTGCGACTGCCCTAGAAACCGTCACTCAACAACCAGAGAATATCAGCACGATCAAAACTATAGAAGAAAATCATTTTGCCTTTGAGAAAGTTACTTTACAAACTCCCGACTATGAGCAGGTAATTGTCGAAGATCTATCTCTTTCTGTTCAACCCGGTGAAGGATTACTGATTGTTGGCCCTAGTGGCCGCGGCAAAAGTTCCCTCCTACGAGCGATCGCGGGTTTATGGAATTCCGGTACCGGACGTTTAATACGGCCACCCCTTGAAGAAATTCTCTTTTTACCCCAACGTCCCTACATTATCTTAGGAACCTTACGCGAACAACTGCTCTATCCTCAGACTGATCGTCAGATAACTAATAGCGAAATTCAAGCAGTATTACAACAAGTCAATTTACAAAACGCCCTAAGTCGGGTGGATGAATTTGACTCTGAAAAACCCTGGGAAAACATTCTCTCCCTAGGAGAACAACAACGTCTAGCCTTTGCTCGGCTCTTAGTTAATCCCCCCAGTTTTATCATTTTAGATGAAGCAACCAGCGCCCTAGATTTAGTCAACGAAAGGATTCTATATGAGCAATTAAAAGCTCGTAAAACAACTTTTATTAGTGTCGGTCATCGAGAAAGTCTCTTTAATTACCATCAATGGGTTCTAGAACTCTCGGCCGACTCTAGTTGGGAACTCTTGACTGTTGAAAATTATCGCCTTAAGAAAGCGCAAGAAATGTTTACTAAGACCCCTAATGGCAATTCTGTAAAACCCGATATTACCATTAATCATGAGTCAGAATCCCCAGAAACACATCAGTCTCTTGAGGGACTTTCTCATCAAGAGATAAAACTATTAACCGACTTATCGATCTCTAGTGTTCGTAGTAAAGCTAGTCGCGGAAATTTGATCGTAGCCAACGATGGTTTTACCTATCGTTATGACAAAAATCCTCAAATCTTAAAGTGGCTTAAAATCTCACCTTAAGCTCTCTGGCTGGAAAAGATTGATATAATCAGGCCAATAGCCGGACCTCGAATCGACCCCAGAACCTGGACAAACCCGCCGGCTGTCTAACGATGCCAGCAATTTAACTGCCAGTTTCTACCAACAACAATTGACCGAGAATATGGGATGAGAGGCTATTGAAGCTAAATTTTGTGAAAACTTCTCACTTATATCGCTAGATAACTAAAATGTGGTAAACTAGGTGGTAACGTTCACAAAGACCGCGACAGATATGACAGTCTCTTATTAGTCAGAGTCCCTGAACCCCTGATTACCTCTTTCTCCCCTAGGTGATTACAAAACCAATGGCTGAACAACGCTCTGTACTAAAATTTAATGGCATTGATGATCAGATGGAGCTATCCCGGGGATTTCTTGACATCGATCAGAGTATTACCATTACATTTTGGGCAAAAGGAGAAAATAATTTATCCACAGAAACCACTCTTTTAGAAGCTGTTAATCGCGAGAATAACCGCGTCCTACATATTACTTTGCCCTGGGGCGATCCTGTGAAACCTGCAATTTTTTGGGATGCGGGAAATGAAGAAGGTTTCGATCGAATTGAAAAAAAAGTCAAGCTTAAGGATTATAGTGATTGGACTCATTGGGCCTTTGTCAAAAATGCGACCACAGGCCGAATGTTGATCTATCGTAATGGGATCATTTGGCATCGTGGCAACGGTCATAACCGTGCCTTAACGGGGATTGAAAAAATCATCTTGGGAGCCTCTGTTAATCTCTCCCATTATTGGCAAGGTTGTCTCGCCGAATTTTCTGTTTGGAATCAAGCGCGTAGCCAAGAAGAAATCCAAAAAACGATGTATCAATCTCCCTTAGTTGATGACCTTGGCCTAGTCACTTATTTATCACTCAATGGCAATGCAGAGGATCAAACAAGTTATAGCAATCATGGTATTCTTTATGGGACAACCTGGCAACTAGATAGTCTTCCCTCTAAACCGACCTCGATCCCTAAGTCAAAAACTCAGACTAGCAGTAAAGCTAGAAGGAGTGCGAAAAGGATAACAATGGTCAACGAAATTTTTAACTCCCTTGAAGAAGAAGAAGTGGTTGAACAGGATGCTCCAGCAGAAAATCAAGAACCTTCCCGGGAAGATAATTCAGAATCAATTATAATTGCCGCAGAAGCTGCTCTTGCCAGTAATGAAATTGAGGAGATTACTAAAACGGCAATTTCTCAACCGGATATACTGACTTATTCAAACCAGAAAAAACGGTTAATTATTTGTTGTGATGGTTCTTGGGAAAACTCTGGCAGTGCTTACCCCACCAACGTGGTTAAATTCGCCGAATCTATTAAGTATATTGCCGAGGATCAAACCCCTCAAATCGTCTTTTTGTCAGGTTCTGGCAGCGCCGAAGATAACGAATTTATTAAAAGTTTAGGGAATGAAACTTTTGGCTGGGGACTCGATCGGATGATTCAAGATGCCTATCGTTTTCTTGTCCTTAACTACAATCCCAAAAGCGAGGATGAAATTTATTTGTTAGGTTTTAGTCGCGGAGCATATATCGTTCGTTGTTTGGCTAGTTTTATCGATAAATGTGGAATCCTAAAACGATCTAAGATTAAAGAAATTCCCCTAGCTTATCAACTCTATCGAGACCACAACGTTAGTTTCGATAGTGCCAAAGCTCAACAATTTCGTGCCGCTAATGCTAAAAAAATTGAGACAGAAAAGGAAGATTTTCAAGATCGTATTCCAATCAAGATGTTAGGTTGTTGGGATACAGTTGGTCATTTTGGTATTCCTGATTTAACTCCTTGGTTTCCCCTAGCTAAGTTTTATCATAAAAAATATGAATTTAGTAACACAAAATTAAGTCCGATTATCCAAAATGCTTTTCATGCTGTTGCCATTGATGAAAAACGGAAAAACTTCCCTTCCACTCCGATCAAAGCCAACCCCGAAAATCCTGAACAAGTTGTCAAAGAAGTTTTATTTGTCGGTGAACATACCTGTCTAGGTGGTGGCAAAAAAGAATATCAAGGACTTTCCGACTACCCCTTACAATGGATGATTAATCAAGCCAAAAAATTGGGATTAGAGTTTGACTCAACCACCTCTGAATTTGAGGAATTCCCAATTAAACTAGACCCCACCATCAAGTTCGATAATACCCTTAAGGGATTGTCGGCCTTGGGAGGTGAGCAATGGCGATATTTCAATACAAAAGTTGTCACTGTTCATCACAGTGTGGTAAAACGATTAAAGGCTTTTTCCGATTATCGTCCCAAAAGTCTTGAACCTTTTCTTCAAGCTTTACTTGACGGCGATCAACAGATAGATTAACCTTGCTTTAGAATTAAACTAATCCTTCGCTAGAAATTTGAGGTGATTTTTATGGAACTCGATAACATTATCAAAAAAGTGGCAGGTGCTTATTTAGCTTCGGCTGTTATTGCTGTCATCGTGCTAATTCTAACCCTCGGACAACCCTTTGTAGTTTTTATGGGTATTGGAGCGATGGGGTTGGTTACTGTCCTAGGAGATGCGATCGCTCAGTACGGAATTGAAGCGGTTCTGAATGCTTTTTACACTGAGCGAAGTAAAAAAGAATCCCTGGAAACACTTTTGGCTGAAATTGATGCTTTACCTCTGACTGATGACCTGAAATTAAAAACCAAAAAACACTTGACTGACCATCAAGAACAGACAGTAAAGCAGCAAGAAACGGTAACTGAGCCAACTCCTGAAAGTCCTCAAACAGTTGTTATTGAAAAGGAACCAGTTATTGAAAATGAACCAGTTGTTGAAAATGAACCAGTTGTTGAAAATGAACCAGTTGTTGTTGAAGTTGAGAATGTTTAATTAGGTATTGCTCCCTCTTGTAATAGCTGGGAGCAGCGGATGATTATTGCTAAGTACTGAGGAATTTTTTGGTCTAAGATAGCTATGCTAAATAGGAACTCTCCACATCTGATGACCTATAAAAAAATTGCCATTTATGAGCAAAGCTATCAAATTCCTGTTTTTAAAAATAGATACTTAAAGAATTTTCAGAAAATCATCAAGGAACGTCGGAAATTAATTCAAGAAGGAGTTCGCTACCATTACTATTTTGGTAAGATTATTAAACGAAAAGAAAAAATTACTCAACAAGAAATCTTGATTGAGACTCAGTTATTAATTAAAGACTATAATTTATTAATTAACGGGCTAGAAATCTATCAAGACGGATATTATCGTTTTTTACTCCAACTCAGTGACAATCTCAAAATTTTATTTTCCCAAAAATATCAAGAATTAAAAATCTTAGACTACGAGAGAATAAAGTTAGAGATTAAAAATAATAATAATCAAAATATTCTCAATCAACTCAAGCTAGAAAAACAGGAAAATTTTCGGGCAATTTTGCTACTGGGAAAAACATCTTTTTTGATGTTGAGAAAAACTAAATTACTAGGGGAAGGAGTTCAGAAATTAGCCGAGGATACTCAAAAGCAGAAAAAAATTGTGCAAGCAATTATTCAAGAACTCAAAATTTATGAGGAATTAAATCATTATCAACTCAAATCTCAACGAGTTCGCCAAGAAATTGCTGATCTTGCCCAAAATGCGATTAATTTTGAAAACTACCTACAGGACTATTTTGCTCCTTTTCAATTATTAATAGAAGAAGTCATTAAGGTGGACGAAGAATTTTATGCAACGGTTGGAGAAATTAAGTATTTGGTAGACAATATTTTTCAACCTCAGCCTGATCTCTTAGAAACGTCAGATTCCAGCATAAGTTCTGAGTTTTTGCTAAATTTTCTAGCGACTGGTTACGAGAAAGAAGCAAGGTTAAAAGAGGCTTTTTCCTCTGATCAATTTAATGATTACTTATTCAATGAAAGTGAATGGTCAGCACAATTCATTTCCCTAGAAAAAACCATCAATAAATTATCTGATCATTTAGCAGAACAAGAGGCTTGTCAAAAAGACGCTATCCCAAAAACTCCCCTAGCAATAGTTGTCTCTCAATTCACTCAAAACAATCTTGACAAATCTTCTAGTTCTAAAAATCCCCCGACTTCCCCAAATATCTTAACTCAAGAATCGGCCGATCTTGATTATAATCAATTACAAGATTTGCTAATAAAGCAACAGTGGCAAGCGGCTGATCGCCAAACAACCAAACTACTATTAAAAATTTTGGGTAGAACCTACTGGAATGAGGTTTATCCTCAAGATATTGCTCAATTACCTTGTTCGGAACTGAAAAAAATTGATCAACTTTGGCTGCATTATAGTAATGGTCATTTCGGGTTTAGTATTCAGCAGGCCATTTTCTCTAGTCTCGGTGGTTTAGTGGATTATGAAACCCAAAAGAAACTTGGCGATCGCCTAGGTTGGCGGAAGGAAGGTAAATGGCTCAATTATGAGCAACTAAACTTTCAATTAGAGCCGAATTCTCCCCTCGGTCATTTACCGGTTCATTGGTTGATTTTTGAGGAAAATCTTGGTGATCCATCTGCCGAGGTTTCTGATCATCAAAACTCCGTGGCTTTCTGGAGAGTTGGCAATTGGTTATTGTGGCAACTTCACCTCGTTTTCAGCAAAATTCAAGCCTGTGGAATTATTCCTCTGTCTGACTTTTAAAGCCATTATCCCATTAAAAACTGATTTGGTATCCCTACCAATTTCTTGACCGATAGTTAACTCTTAATCAGAAAAATATCGCAAAAAAATCTCCCCTTTTTACTGGAAATAAAAAGGGGAGAAAATATTAGATAGCTTTAGGATTCAGTCATCCATTCCGTATGGAAAAACTCACCTCTGGGTTTATCGGTACGTTCATAGGTATGAGCGCCAAAATAATCCCGTTGTGCTTGGGTGAGATTTTGCGGTAAATTGGCCCGACGATAACTATCAAAATAGTCCAAAGAAGAACTAAAAGCCGGGACGGGAATCCCCAACTTATTAGCCAAGACTAACACCTCACGCCATGCTTCTTGGCGATCAAGGATACTTTGCTTAAATTCCGGCGCTAACAACAAATTCGGCAGGCCCGGATTTTCCGCAAAAGCCTTGCGAATTTTATCCAAGAAACTGGCCCGAATAATACAGCCGCCCTTCCATATCCGGGCCGATTCCGGCAGACTGATATTATAGTTAAACTCCTGAGAAGCTTTAGCGATTAAAGCCATACCTTGGGCATAGGAACACATTTTCGAGCAGTAAAGAGCATCACGCACCTTATCCACAAATAGTGCCGCATCCCCCGGATAGGTTTCCCCAGGTCCGGGTAACTCTTTTGCGGCTGCCACCCGTTCATCCTTATAAGCGGACATCACGCGAGCATTAACCGCAGCATAAATGGTCGGAATTGGCACCCCCAACTCTAAGGAACTTAACACAGTCCAGCGTCCGGTTCCCTTTTGTCCCGCCGAATCCAAGATTAAATCTACCAGATGATGACCGGTTTCTGGGTCAACACACTTAAAGATATCGGCGGTAATTTCAATTAAATAAGAATTAAGCTCATCGGTGCGGTTCCACTCGGCGAAAGTTTCCTGTAACTGCTGATTGCTTAGTCCTAGACCATTTTTCAGCACATCGTAGGCTTCCGCAATTAACTGCATATCGCCGTACTCGATGCCATTGTGAACCATTTTCACATAATGGCCTGCCCCCCCGGCCCCCACATAAGTGACACAGGGACCATCATCAACTTGGGCGGCAATTTTGGTTAAAATCGGCTCTAATTCCCGATAGGCGAACTCTGTACCCCCCGGCATCAGGGAAGGACCGTGCAGAGCGCCTTCTTCGCCACCACTGACCCCCATACCGACAAAACCCAGTTTAGTGGTCGATTCTAGGTCCCGGGTGCGTCTTTCCGTGTCCTCGTAGAGGGAGTTACCGCCATCGATAATCATATCCCCTTCTTCGAGAAGGGGTTTTAATTGTTCGATCACGGCATCCACCGGCGGGCCAGCTTTGACCATGACCAGAATTTTGCGGGGACGCTCTAAAATTTGGACGAATTCTTCTAAACTATAGGCCGCCTTGACATCTTTGCCGACGGCGCGAGTTTCCATAAATTCTTGAGTTTTGCTGGCGGTGCGATTGTAAACAGCGATAGGAAAACCCCGACTCTCCACATTGAGAGCGAGATTTTCTCCCATGACAGCTAGTCCGATAACACCGAAGGTACGTTTAGTCATAGAAATTCAGTCTCGGCTGATGCGTTCTTCTTCCCCTTTTAGCGCCTACTTTCCCTAGGATAGCTAAACTTTCCCTATTTCTTAAGCCTTGACTAATCAGTGATCAGTAATCAGTAATCAGTAATCAGTGATCAGATTTGGGTTTTCAGTGACCGGCATTGAGTGAGGAGTGTGACAGCGTTTCTCCTCAAGATGAAGTGTAACCTAATTTGGTATCACCCCCTGACGACTGGCTACTGTTGCCCGTTCCCTAAAACCAGAGACTTCCTACCTCACCATTAAGATAACTGCTATAAATGGCATTCACTGATGACTGAAAAACCCCCAAGCGCAGAAAAGTTAATGCTAATGTTAAATTAAATTAAGAAAATCCCCATTATTCCTCGGCTTATATGCAGTTAACTTGGCTTGATAGTAATTCTTGGTTAATCGAAATCGGGGGAAAACGCCTGCTTCTCGATCCTTGGTTGGTAGGTTCCCTGACTTTTGGTAATTTAACTTGGCTATTTGAGGGCAAAAAAACCGCTAATCATGCCATTCCCCAAAATATCGATCTGATTCTTCTCTCCCAAGGTTTGGAAGATCACGCTCATCCTCCCACTTTACAGGTACTCGATCGCCAAATTCCCGTGGTGGCTTCTCCTAATGCCGAAAAAGTCGTTCGAGTGCTTAATTATACCCATCGCATTTCTTTAACCCACGGCTCTAGTTATATCTTTGACAATGCGATCAAAATTACTGCTGTCCCCGGTTCTCCAGTCGGGCCGACTCTGGTGGAAAATGGTTATGTTATCAAGGAATTAGCGACAAATCAGAGTATCTACTACGAACCCCACGGTTATCATTCTCCTAGCCTCGATTCTCTCGGTAAAATTGATGTTATTATCACTCCTTTGATTGACTTAAAAATACCTTTCCTCGGACCGGTAATCAAAGGACAAGAAAGCGCCTTGGCAGTCTGTCAACGCTTGCAGCCCGAATATATTATTTCTACGGCTGCCGGTGGTGATATCGAGTTTAAAGGATTATTAATGGCGGTGTTAAGTGCGGAGGGTAGTCCCGAATCTTTTCAAGAATTATTAACATCCCATGATTTACCGACAAAAGTAATTGATCCTCGTCCTTGGCAACCTTTTACAGTGGAATTAGGCGAGTGCGTTTCTGGTTTGAGCTAATCTAAGTTAAGGGAAGAATAGAAAAAAGTCAAAACTTTCTTCCCGATTTTTATCTAAAAAAGTAGAATTTTTGTTATATCTTTGCTGGCTACAGATAACATTAATTGTTTTAAAAAACTGGCTCTCTTGAATATTGGATGTAAAATGGGTAAAACCCCACACCCCACACCCTGCCCCCAGGAAAAACTTTTTCAGCAAACCCTAATTAAAAGTGGCTCTTCTCTGCTAAATTTTCTATGAATCAATTGCCCTTATTTTCTCAGTCAAAATCAGTGCGAGACTTTTATCAACCTGATGCCGAAATAATTCTTTATCAAGGAGATAGCAATAATTTTATCAAGACTATACCAGATAATTCTGTGAGCTTGATTATTACTTCTCCTCCCTACAATTTAGGAAAAGACTACGAAAAAAAAATCTCTTTGGATACTTATCTGGAAACCCAAACCAAAATTATGCGAGAATTCTCTAGAATCTTGCAAGATAATGGCAGTATTTGCTGGCAGGTGGGAAATTTCGTTCAAGAGGGAGAAGTTTATCCTTTAGATATTTTTTATTATCAGCTATTTAAACAAATGGGTTTCTTTTTAAGAAATAGAATTGTCTGGCATTTCGGCCATGGATTACATACCTCTAAAAGATTTTCTGGCAGGTATGAAACTATTTTATGGTTGACAAAAACCGATAAATATACCTTTAATCTTGATCCAGTGAGAATCCCCGCTAAATACCCTGGTAAGCGCCATTTTAAAGGTAAAAATATCGGTAAACCCTCTGGTAATCCTTTAGGAAAAAATCCCAGCGATGTTTGGGAGTTTTTAGCACAAGAATGGGATGAGTTACTATGGGATATTCCTAACGTTAAATCTAATCATCCAGAGAAAACTATCCATCCTTGTCAATATCCGATCGAATTAGTAGAAAGATGTGTTTTAGCCTTGACAAATGAGGGGGATTGGGTTTTTGATCCCTTTGCTGGGGTTGGAACTTCTCTGATTGCTAGTATTATGCACAATCGTCGAGTGATGGGGAGTGAAAAAGAAGCAGAATATGTGAAAATTGCCAAGGAAAGAATCGCCGCTTATTTGCAAGGAAATCTCAAAATTCGTCCTTTAGGAAAACCTATTCATCAGCCTAATGGTAAGGAAAAAGTTGCTCAAATTCCCGAAGAATGGCACAATAATATATAGGAATTAACACTGAATCTCCCCAGCAGATTACAGGTTTTTGCTTTCATATACTTGGGTTTTAATGCTTAGTGCCGTCTAAGCCATCCTGCAATAATCGATAAGTTTTTTTGTCACCATTTTTAGAGAAAACTTTGCAGAATTGTGGCGGTTTCTTGTCCCGTTTTTTCCCAACTAAAAAGCTCGGCGCGTTGACGACTGAGGGACTTTAATTTTAGGCGTAATTGTTCATCAGTAGCGATTTGCTGCATTGCCTCTCTCATCTCATCGATACTATAGGGATTAATTAAAATTGCCGCATCTCCTGTGACTTCCGGGAGAGAGGAAAGATTAGAAGTAATCACAGGAGTTCCACAGGCGATCGCTTCTAGTACAGGTAATCCGAAACCTTCCCAAAGGGAAGGATAAACTAAAGCAGTTGCTTGGTTTAAAAGTTGCGGCAATTCTTCATAAGAAACATAGTTTAAAAATTGCACCCGTTGAGAGATTGATAATGCTTCTACCTGTTGCTGTAGAGCAGGGGTAAAACGGGGGTCAAATTGACCGACAATTAATAATTGATATTCGGGATCGATTTGGGAAAAAGCAGTAATTAAACGACCGAGATTTTTATGAGGATCATAACGACCAAGATAGAGAAAATAGGGACGAGTCGCCAGATTTAGCGGACGAAAATTATGAGAATCATATCCAGAAAGAATCACGGTTATTTTGTCAAGAGGTATGTTAAAAAACTTATTAATATCGGCGGCAGTTGCTTGGGAAACAGCGATAATATGTGTGGCTTTTTTCAGGACTTGAGGTAAATAGTATTTATTATAAAAAGTTAGGGGAGAAAATTTCGGAAATCGCAGGGGAATTAAATCATGAACTGTGACAATATAGCGGCAATTTCGATAAATAGGTGCTTCTGGAATAGGGGTAAATAGCAGAGAGGATTTCAATTGTTGATAGGTTTGATAGAGTTGGGTTTCTGTCCAAATTAAGCGCCTAATATTGTCTTTGGTTCCCTGCTCTTGGGTGAGGTTTGCCGACACAGGATAGGTGTTAAAATCTGGGTAACTATTAGAAGTGATTAGGGTAGGATTTAAGTTAGCTAATTGAGGAATGAGATTTTTAGTATAGGTAGTCAATCCAGTATATTTAGTACCTAAAAAAGCGAGATTGATTAATAATTGATGGTTTTTATTCATAGATATTAGCTAGTTAAGCAGGTAGGTGTTAAAAGTTGTCAGACACCACCCTTATCAAGGGAAGATTAAGGGGTGATCAGCACCCCCCTTATCAAGGGAAGATTAAGGGGGGATCAGCACCCCCCTTATCAAGGGGGGATTAAGGGGGGATCCATCTTCAATTTAATTATAACTACTTACTTATTATAAAAGAGAAAGATAAGCTTTTATAGTAGCTTGTGCGGTTTTTTGCCAAGAGAATTTTGCCGCTTGTTTTTTTCCTTTAGTGATTAATTCTTGACGGAGAGAGGTATCACTAATAACTTGATAGATTGCTGCGGCAATTTCTAGGGGATTATCGGGATTAATTAATATTGCCGAGTCTCCGGTGACTTCGGGTAAGGATGCAGTATTAGCAGTTACCACGGGACAACCTAAAGTCATCGCTTCTAAAACTGGTAATCCAAAACCTTCATAAAAGGAAGGATAGACAAAAACATCGGCTTTTTGATAATAATCCGCAACTAAGTCATCAGCAAGATAATCAAGATGTTGAATACTATCTCGAAAGGGAGACTGAGATATTTTATCGAAAATTGGTTGATACTTCCATCCTTTTTTGCCAATCAGAATCAGATTATGGTCTAATTTATACCTGTCCTTAAGATAGTTAAAAGCATCGATAAGATTAATAATATTTTTTCGTGGTTCTAGGGTACTAACAAAGAGTAAATAGGGTTTAGTGATGGTTAGAGATGAGGGATAATTGGGGAGAGAAGAATAACGACTTGCGAGGGGAGTAACAAAAATTTTCTCTGGGTTCACATCTAAATATTCAATAATATCTCGTTTGGTACTTGCGGAGTTAGCAATAACTAAATCTGTCCATTGTAGAGATTGTTTAATCCGTTGGGTGTAGGTTTTGACAATCCCCGTGACAAACTCAGGATATTTAATAAAAGTAACATCATGAATAGTCATAACTTTGCGACTCTGACGACAAGGATACACCACATGATCCAATCCGTGGAGAATATCGGGAGAATCAAGAAAGTTTTCTAGATAGGGAATTAGAGGATTAGGAAATCTGGTTAAGATATTGCTAAGACTGACGGGAATTGGTAAACATTTAACCTCTGGATAGGATTGCAGTTTTTCGGGAATAGAAAGATTACCCCGCAGCCAGTTTTTTACCGATGGTTGAAAACAGAGGGACAGGGAAAAGTTTTCTTGGTTTTGTAATTTAGCTAATTCGGCAATCAGGTGATAAGCATATAATCCAATTCCACTAGGATTTTGTCTTATCGGTGTACCATCAACTAAAATTTTAAGCATTTGCGTTTAGATGAGATTGACGGGATAGATATTTTAAAAATTACAGATTCAATTGTCAATTTTGCTCGCTTAGGACAAGATTAAAATCGGCAATAAACTCCACCCTAATAGTTAATCTTACCCTATAGCGCCCCTAAATAGCAGCCTTTTTGGGCTAGGTTACGGTCAATACTTAATTTATCGGGCAATTTTTTCGATTATTGTCCCACCCTACGACTAGGATTGTCAACGGGTACTTATCAGCTATGAATCTCCTTGACGAAAAACACTGTAATTAGTTATAATCATGGAAGAATGGCTTCCTCGTACTTGTGGTGATCGGAGATTTCTCAAAAGTTATCTCAGGGATGGCTTAGTCCCCTACAGAACAAGCAAGATCGGGTAATGCCGAAAAATCTTGATTAACTAATGTTTTCACTATGTTTAATCGCTTAGTATCTTTTAAATCCTTAGAAGGCCATGAAGGTGAGGTTAAATGTCTAACTTTTTCCCAAGATGGTCAATTTTTAGCTAGTGGAGATAACGAGTTAACTGTTATTGTTTGGGATTGGCAAAAAAATCAAAAATTTAGTTTACAAGGACATGAAAAAGCCGGTTGGTGGGACAAGGGAGTTAATTCTGTTGCTTTTAGTCCCTGTCAAGGATTTTTGGTTAGTGGAGGAGATGATCAAACCCTAAGAATTTGGTCACTAGAAACTAAAAAATTAATCTCTACCTTAACGGGACACCAAGATAAAGTTACAGCAGTAGCTGTTCATCCCGATGGGGAAATTATTGCTAGTGGCAGTGAAGATAAAACGGTGAAAATATGGTCAGTAAAAACTGGAGAAATTCTAGCCACTTTACAAGGTCATAGCGATAAAGTCCTAACAGTTAAATTTAGTCAAAATGGTCAACTTTTAGCCAGTGGTGGCGGCGAAAATGACAAAACGGTAATTATTTGGAATCTGGGAGAAAAGAGCAGTATTACCTTAAAAGGTCATTCCGATTGGTTTGGAGGTATTTTATCGGTAGATTTCGGCAGTAATAACAAATTTTTAGCCAGTGGCAGCAAAGACAAAACTATTAAAATCTGGGATATTAAAAGAGGTACAGAGGTAAAAACTCTCAGCGAACATAGTGATCATATCAATTCAGTTAGTGTTAGTCCTAATAATCAACTATTAGCCAGTGGTGGTGATGATAAAAGCTTAAAATTATGGGATTTAAAAGCAGGAAAAGCGATTATTTCTATTCCCCATCCCCAGAAAATCTATTCCGTTTGTTTTAGTCCCGATGGTAATTATATCGCCACGGCCTGCCAAGATAAAATCGTGAGAGTTTATGGCACTTCCGAACTACAATCTTTAGCAAGTTGAGCAATCTTTGAGCGCACCGGATGCTTATCGGTGTCTAATTAGGGTTTGCTGAATAAATCTAAAAACCTTGTTGGATAAGGCTTTTAGACTTTTTTGACCTCAAAAAGTGCCGACCATTGGAGTGATTGGGGGGAAAATCCAGGTACTTTTTCCCTGAAAATTAGGTAATTGACCCCCTCAAAATCGGTAAAACCCCACACCCTACACCCTACACCCCACACCCTGCCACCAGGAAAAACTTTTTCAGCAGACCCTAATTATCCACTAGAGATCGCTGCCAGTTTGTTCTTCTCGGAAGTAAAGCTGATATAATTGACAGCTAGGCTGGGCTAGGTCGCCTTTTAACTGAATTAAACCCATACTTTCCAGTTTATAGGCAGTAATCGGTTCTAATCGCACTCCCTTATCGGAAGAATTAACCACTTCCCCCATCGCTGTCAATAATTCCGGCTGTTTTTGCAGATTATCCCAGTGATGACGCAGGTGTGCCGCGTAAATTCCCCCTTGGGTAGCAGCATTAGGGAGAATATTTTTCTCCCCGCGCACCTGCGCTTCCAGGGCCAAACGGCTAAGATAGGGATGACCAGCAACTAGAGCGATTAAATCCCCGATAAAACGCTGATTATCTTCATTTTTAGGCAATCCGTAGCTACTAGCCAAGTTTTCCAGTTGTTCGAGGCTAAAACCGGGTAATTTAATCGCACGGCCGACATTAAAGGGAGATTGATTAGCGTCCAATTGAATATAGATTTCCGTGGAATTAGCAATCGCTAACCGCAAATTCTGCCAGATTTCTAAATTATTAGCTTCTTCGTGCCAACAGCGCAACAGCGGCAGAAAATCCCTAGCGATGTCGGGATACTCGAAAATTCTGTCTAAATTATCTAGGGCCAAAAAGAGCGGCCCGTTAATCTGTTCCAAAAGATAGGACTGAAAATAGGTTTGACAACTGATTAAACTGCCAAATAGTTCCTCATCCCAATATTCATCTAATTGCGGCTTTAAACCCAATTCTCGGCTAACATTGGCCGAAAACCAGCGACAAAATCGGTCTAAACTGGCAAACATCGCCTTTTCTGCCACTTGACAATTAATATAAACTGTGCTATGTCCCCAACTATCTGCCTGAGCGAGCAGGTGTTTAAGCAGAGAAGTTTTACCAGTCTTTTCAGGGGATTTAATGCGAATGAGTGACCCCGGACGATTAATTTCTTGATAACAGTCGCTTTCGACGGGAGGGCGGCTAATATAAGTATCTATAACTGATTTTTCTGCTAGTATCGGGACGGGTTGATTTCTCCATTCAGGATATTTGATATCTTTGAACCATTCTCGGAGGATTTGGAACTTACCCGGCCCTTTACTACCTAATTCGAGTTCGGGACAGCCATTATCTTTATCTGCCGAGAAATAGCTATATATTTTAGTCATTTGTTTTTTATAGGTTTCATGGCTGGCAGCCTCGGCCATTTCCCAAATTTCCTCATCCGGTTTGCGCCAATTTTCGTAGGCAAAACGAACCAAAAAAATTTCCTTTAATTTGCCTTGAACACCGTATTCTCTGGCTAGATGTTTGAGAAACTCGTCCCATCCCTGTGGTTTCATCCCGTTCTACTTTATTCTACTCAAATTCCCTTTTTTTCCATGTTAACCCCTTTTTCCCTCTTGGCAATGGGACTGACATCCGAGCGGGAAAACCCTATGCTAAAAATAGGTCAATTACCTGATGGTGTCTAAGGGAGTAAAACCATGAAAATCTCGTTAACCTTGTTTGTTGTGGCCTCCTTGCTGTTAGGTTCAATTCCTCACACTTTAGCGGTTAATAGTCAAGATAACCATTTTGACCATTCCTCTTGGCCGCTAATTTTACAAAACCGTGACTGTAAGGGTGATAAGGACGATAATTGCAATTAGTCCTGATTATCTCGGTTAAGGTTGTTAATCTATATCCCCCACCGATAAAAAAATCGTGGTCGGGATTTTTTTTATGAACTCGCCTGTAATTCCTCTAAACGCGCTAAAACTTCGGCACTGTGAATGGCAGGATTTACCCCTAAATAAATCTCTTTTAAAATCCCCTGCGGATCGATAAGATAGGTATGACGCAGGGAAACATAACCCATCCAAGAACCATAGGCTTTACTAACATCTCCGGTAGTATCTGCCAGTAAGGGAAATTTTAAACCCTCCGAGTCACAAAATTCCGCATGAGAATCGACATCATCGGCACTTACCCCTAAAACTTGCGTATTTTTAGCCATATATTTCGGCAAATCCTGCTGAAAACGCCGCGCTTCTAGGGTACAGCCGGGGGTAAAATCCTTGGGATAAAAATACAAAACTACCCACTTACCCCGATAATCCGATAGGGAAATATTCCCTTCTCCCGTGTTAGTCGGTAGGCTAAAATCGGGTGCCGGTTGATTTAAAGGGGGTTGGGAACCACCTAAAGCGTTAGCATCGGGAATAAAGGCAAAAAATGCCAAAATTACTGCAATTAAAAAACTCAACAGTTGACGACGAGACATAATCAGTTATCAGTTATCAGTTATCAGTTATCAGTTTCTTGGTGTGATAAGTTTAACCTAATACGGGAGCGATCGATCTTTGTGTCCTTTCCCTCGTTCCTGTCACACTGGGAAAATCAACTGTCACTCTAGCTTAATATTCTTTACATAACTTGACAAGGAAAGGGCGAGGTAAAGGGGGAAAATAGATCGAGCTTGTCTTCATCTGCCTAACGATCATGTCTATTGTCACCCTTAACCCCCTTCAATCCCATCAAGATTTAGTCATCGATCCAGCCAAAATCACGGGATTACGCGGAAAAATCACTATCCCTGGCGATAAATCCATATCCCATCGTTCCCTGATGTTAGGAGCGATCGCCGAAGGAGAAACTGTTATTCATGGGTTATTATTGGGCGAAGATCCCCGCAGTACCGCTAGTTGTTTTCGTGCCATGGGTGTGGAAATTTCCCAACTCAACAGCGAGAAAGTGATCGTCAAAGGTAGGGGTTTAGGCAATCTTGAGGAACCCTTAGAAATCCTCGACGCGGGCAATTCCGGCACGACGATCCGCTTAATGTTAGGATTATTGGCCGGTCATCGAGACCGTTTTTTTGTCGTTACCGGTGATGCTTCCCTGCGATCGCGTCCCATGTCCCGGGTGGTGAAACCCCTCAAAGAAATGGGGGCGCAAATTTGGGGCAGAAAAGCTAATTCTTTGGCTCCTTTAGCCGTTTCTGGGGAATCTCTGCAACCGATCCACTACTATTCTCCCGTTGCTTCTGCACAGGTGAAATCCTGTCTTCTCCTCGCTGGACTGTTAACGGAGGGGAAAACCACAATCACGGAACCCGCTTTATCTCGCGATCACAGTGAACGGATGCTGCGCGCTTTTGGGGCAAATATTGAGGTGGATGGGGAGACTAATAGCGTCACGGTGACGGGTTATCCCACTTTAACCGGACAAACGGTGATTGTACCCGGGGATATCAGTTCGGCAGCTTTTTGGTTGGTAGCGGGGGCAATTGTGCCTAATTCCGAGTTATTAATCGAAAATGTGGGAATAAACCCGACTAGAACCGGAGTTTTACAGGTTTTACAGGCAATGGGAGCAGATATCACCCTCGAAAATCAACGGGTGGTGACGGGGGAACCGGTGGCGGATCTGCGGGTGAAATCCAGTCAACTACAGGCAACCACGATCGCTGGTGAGATTATACCCCGTCTGATCGATGAAATTCCGATTTTGGCAGTAGCGGCGGTTTTTGCCCAAGGAACGACAATTATCAAGGATGCCGAGGAATTACGGGTGAAGGAAAGCGATCGCCTGACGGTGATGGCCACCCAACTCGATCGCCTAGGGGCAAAAGTAACGGAATTACCCGATGGTTTAGAGATTACCGGCGGTACAGGCCTATTCGGCACGGAAGTGGACAGTTTTACCGATCATCGCATTGCTATGAGTCTAGCGATCGCTGCCCTCAATTCCCGTCAACCCACCACTATCCATCGCGCTGAAGCGGCCGGCATTTCCTACCCCGATTTTTTTAGCACCTTACAGCAAATTTGTCAAGAGTAGAAATATTAAGTTTTTATGCGAACGGGCGAGGGGTAACTGATAAAATTGCGGGATAAATCACAGAGTAGTAGGCCACCTGTGTGATAATCAAGTTCATCGATCGAAATAGCGGAAAATAGAAGCGTCCCTCATTCAAATTTCCCTGAAAAATATCTCCCTATCTACTCCACTCCCGTCTTCTATTCCCCACCGATAATGGAAATCATCGCCCAATTAGAGAAAGTTTCCTATATTTATCCCGAATCCTCCAATCTAGTGCTTAAAAATATCTCTTTAGCAATTCATCGAGGCGAATTTTTAGGTATTATCGGGCCCACAGGTGCGGGAAAAACTACTCTCTGTTTAACTCTTAACGGTATTGTCCCCCAATTCTACGGAGGGCGTTTTTTTGGTTATGCAACAGTAGCCGGTTTAGACACTTTAACCCATCCCGTTAGCACCTTGGCCCGCTATGTGGGGGCAGTATTTGAAGATCCCGAAACGCAACTTTTAGCCACTTCGATAGAAAATGAAATCGCTTTTACCTTAGAAAATTTACGGCTACCGCGAGAGGAAATTAAAGCGCGTATTCCCAAAGTTTTAGCGGCAGTCCGGTTAGAGGGAATGGAAAAAAAATCGCCGGGGGAACTATCAGGAGGACAAAAACAACGATTAGCGATCGCCGCTGCCCTTGCAGTTCAGCCCGCTTTGTTAATTCTCGATGAACCCACCTCCCAGCTGGATCCGGTAGGCTCCCAGGAAGTTTTCGCCACCATTAAGGAATTAAATCGCCATCTCGGTGTCACCATTGTGATGGTCTCCCACGCAGCCGAGGAAATGGCCGAATATGCCGATCGCCTGGTACTATTAAGAGATGGTGCGATCGAAGCCATGGGAACCCCAGCAGAGATCTACTCCCAAGTACAACTTTTACAGGAAAATGCCCTGCGTCCCCCGCAAGTGGCCACTACTTTTGCCTTGATCGAGCAGAAAATCGGGGCGATTGAGTCCATTCCTGTCACCCTAGACCGCGGTTTTGCCCGTTTAAACGAGCTTAAATCCTTTTATCATCAAATAACACCAAACCCTCCCTTGTCGTCGGTTTCTGACCCCTTAAACCCCATACTGAGGGTAAAAAATCTCTGCCATACCTACCCCGATGGTACTACCGCTTTGCGGGATGTGTCCCTCGATATTGCCGAAGGGGAATATCTGCTGATTATCGGTCAAAATGGCGCAGGAAAAAGCACTTTAGTCAAGCATTTTCTCAATCTTCTCTCGGCAACCACTGGTCAAGTTATGATTGACGGACGTTCGACCGGTAGCTTTTCTGTCAGTGATTTAGCTCGCTCGATCGGTTATGTAGCCCAAAATCCCGATAATCAGATTTTTAACACCACTGTCGAGAAAGAAGTATCATTTGCCCTGACTAATCTCGGTTATCCTCCAGAAATCGTCACCCAACGCACGGAAGCAAGTCTAGAAGCCATGGGATTGCTAGAATATCGCTCCTATCATCCTCTCTCCTTACCAAAAGGCGATCGAGCGCGGGTAGTGATTGCGGCAATTTTAGCCATGGAACCGCGTATAGTGGTCTTTGATGAACCCACCACCGGCCAAGATTACCAAGGGGCTAAGGCAATTTTAGAGGTGAGCCGTCAATTACACCAGATGGGCAAAACGGTTATTGTGATTACCCATCACCTCTATTTAATGCCAGAATACGCCGAAAGAGTAATTATCATGGGTCAAGGAACTATCCTTTTAGATGCCCCAATCCGGCAAGCTTATCATCAAACCGATCTCTTAGCCAAAACCTATCTAACTCCACCCCAAGCAGTTTTATTAGCACAAAAATTAGGACAACTTTCTGGTTATCCTAATTCTCTTTTAACTCCCCAGGAAATTGCCGATTGTTTTCAGAGGATTTAGCCTTGAGGCTATTTAGGGTTTGCGGCAAAAAGTTATTCGTGGGGACAGGGTGTGGGGTGTGGGGTGTGGGGTGTAGGGTTTTACCGATTTTCACCTGGTCAATTACCTAATTTTCAGGGAAAAAGTCCCTGAATTTTCCCCCCGATCACTCCCATCTCTGGTACTTTTTGATTGATAAAAAGTCTAAAAGTCTTACCCAGCAAGGTTTTTAGATTTATTCAGCAACCCCTATTTAACTGTTTCTAAGATCAACTTCGATCGCTTAACATTATCAGGTACAGGAATCGGATAATCGCCATTAAAACAGGCAGTACAGAAGGTTTTCGGATCTTCCTTCGTTGCTGTTAACATCCCATCTTGACTGAGATAAGCTAAACTATCCACCCCGATTTGTGCCTGAATTTGGGCCACCGATTTAGTTGCCGCAATTAATTGCTCTTGGTTGTCCGTATCAATGCCATAAAAACAGGGATGAGTCACCGGAGGAGAAGATATTCTCATGTGAACTTCTCTTGCTCCGGCATCGCGTAAAGCTTTAACTAATTTCCGGCTAGTGGTTCCCCGCACGATCGAATCATCAACAATAATAACTCTTTTTCCCTGTAAAACATCCTTTAAAGGATTCAATTTCATCTTAATCCCCGACTCTCTCATGTGTTGGGTTGGTTGAATAAAAGTCCGTCCCACATAACGATTTTTAATCAATCCTTCCGCGTAGGGAATATCAGAAATGCGCGAAAATCCGATCGCAGCCGGAATACCCGAATCGGGAACTCCCATTACCATATCTGCTTCTACCGGCGACTCTTTGGCTAATTGTTCCCCCAAACGTACCCGATAAGTATATAAAGATTCCTCGTGAACAATGCTATCGGGACGAGCAAAATAAATCATCTCGAAAACGCATAATTTTTTCTCCGGTTTCATGGCCCAATCCACCGAAGATAAGCCATCTTCACTAATCCAAACTAATTCCCCCGGCTGCACATCCCGCAGATAATCGGCCCCAATAATATCTAATCCGCAGGTTTCCGAAGCTAAAACATAACGGGGGGGATTGCCTTCTTCTTGCAAAACCCCAATTACTAAGGGTCTGACACCATTGGGATCCCGCGCCCCGATAATTCCCGTCGGTGTGCCGATAACAAGGCTGTAAGCCCCGCTACAATAGCTAAAGGCATCGATCGCCGCTTCTATCCAATCCTTGCCACTATCCACTTCCTGACCGATAGCGACGGCGATCATTTCCGAGTCGGTGGTGGTGACGAGATCACAACCGCGCTGTTCTAATACATTTCTTAACTCAAAAGTATTGACTAAATTGCCATTATGTGCTAGGGAAAGTTTACCTAAACGGCTTTCGATCACGGCAGGTTGGGCATTGGCGCGACGGCTAGAACCAGTGGTAGAGTAACGAGTATGACCGACGGCGTGAGTACCGGGCAAGGTTTTAAGGACAGTTTCGTTAAAAACTTGGGAAACTAAGCCCATTTCCTTGTAACAATGCACCGTTTCCCCGTCGTAGGTGGCAATACCTGCCGATTCCTGTCCTCGGTGTTGCAGGGCATAGAGTCCGAAATAGGTCAGTTTTGCTACTTCTTCCTCGGGGGCATAGAGTCCAAAAACTCCACAGGCTTCTTCAGGCTTATCGACACTGGCAAAAGATACAGATGAGTCGGGATGGCTAGACATGGGAGGGTTGGGGCTGCAGAATACTTTGGTAACAAAATCTTAACCGATCTTAATCTTCTTTTAACGATTTATTTATCAGCTATCAGCCTTTATTTACCGATATAATCGGCCATCTTATCTAGCTGACGGCCTCAAGATTACAGCCTTCTTTCGATCGCTTTTGACCAAACTTGCTGTATAGTTTCTAGACTAACATCGATCGCTGGTTGTTTATCCCGGTCAAAAATCCGAAGATTCTCGTTTTTTTCGCTAACTTTGCCAGTTATTTGCCAATAGTCTCCCAATTGTGTCTTTAGATATTCTTCCCAATCTTGCTGATTTTCGGGGGAAACGGAGACGATAATGCAACTAGCTAATTCCCCGAATAATACCGCATCAAAACGGCCCTGATGCTGCCAAGAAAGGTCAATTTCCGCCCCTAACTGCCCACTAATACAGCATTCTGCCAGAGCAGTGGCTAAACCTCCCTCGGCGCAATCGTGGGCAGATTTCACCCAACCGGCGCGAATTCCCCAACGACAGGCCGCTTGTACCTTTCTTTCTAACTCAAAATCAATTACCGGCGGTTTTCCCGTCACCAAACCGTGAATAACGGCTAAATATTCGGAAGCGCCGATAGTTGGCAAGGAGAAACCCAAAAGATAGATTAAATCCCCCGCTTTTTGCCAACCTTGGCCGCAAATTTGCCCGATATCCGGCACTAATCCCACCATCCCAATCACGGGAGTCGGATAAATAGACTGGGGGCTGCCAGCTGCATCAACGGTTTCGTTGTACAAAGAGACATTACCCCCAGTCACCGGTGTATTCATTTCCCGACAAGCTTCAGCAATACCCTGACAAGCAGTGGCTAATTGCCAATAACCGATTGAATTCTCTGGACTTCCGAAATTGAGATTATCCGTGACAGCAATGGGGTCAGCCCCAACACAACTAAGGTTTCTGGCCGCTTCCGCCACGGCCAACTTAGCTCCGTTATAGGGATCAAGATAAACATATCGCGGATTACAATCTGTAGTCGCCGCTACACCTCGCCGAGAATTTGCGGGATTAGCACCCAGAGGACGCACGCGAATCACGGCCGCATCGGCCCCCCCGGGGAGAATAACAGTGTTATTCTGGACTTGATGGTCATATTGACGATAAACCCAGCGTTTTGAGGCAATCGAGGGACTATCGAGCAGTTTTAATAAAATCTCGTTATAGGATTCGGGAATAGGAATCGTGCTATCTTGCCATAATTGAGCTTTTTGGGCGTATTCCGGCGGTTCTGTTAGTAATTCCCGATGATAAATCGGAGTATTATCCGCTAGGGCCGTGGCCGGAATTTCGGCGGCAATTTCCCCTTTAAATAATATACGGACGATCGGTTCTGCAATTACCTGGCCAGCGACCACAGCCTGAAGTCCCCAACGATGGAAAATCTCGATTAATTCGCCTTCTCGTCCCGATGCTGCCACAAATAACATTCTTTCTTGGGATTCCGACAGCAGATATTCGTAGGGGACCATCCCAGTTTCCCGGACGGGTATTTTATCGAGGTCTAATTCAATTCCCACCCCTCCCTTGGCTGCCATCTCGGAGGTAGAACAGGTGATCCCCGCGGCCCCCATATCCTGGGCCGCCACCACCGCACCGGTCTTAAATGCCTCTAAACAAGCTTCTATCAGGGATTTTTCCAGAAAAGGGTCGCCCACTTGCACCGCGGGCCGGTCATCCATAGATTTATCGGTTAATTCGGCACTGGCAAAACTCGCCCCTCCCATACCGTCGCGGCCGGTGGTAGAACCAACGTATAAAACTGGGTTTCCCAGTCCTTTTGCCCCAGATTTAACGATTTCCTCGGTTTCCATTAGCCCTAAAGCCATGGCATTAACGAGGGGATTGCCATTGTAGGCATTATCGAAGTATATCTCACCGCCCACCGTGGGAACGCCGACACTATTGCCATAATGACTTATTCCTTCCACGACTCCGGCAAAAATGCGACGATTGCGGGCATCTTGCAAGTTACCAAAACGGAGGGAGTTGAGGATAGCAATGGGACGGGCCCCCATGGTAAAAATATCCCGCAGGATGCCTCCGACTCCGGTAGCGGCACCTTGGAACGGTTCCACCGCAGAAGGATGATTATGGGACTCGATTTTAAAGGCTAATCGCAATCCATCGCCTAAATCCACTACTCCGGCATTTTCCCCCGGTCCGACGAGAATTTTTTCGCCGGTGGTGGGGAATTGTTTGAGCAGCGGCCGGGAGTTTTTATAACAGCAGTGTTCCGACCACATCACGCCAAACATTCCTAATTCGGCTTTGTTGGGGTGTCTTCCCAGTCTTTTGACTATTTCTTCGTATTCTTCGGGTTTGATGCCTTCTGAGGCAATTTCTGCGGCAGTGAAGGGGGTAGTCATGGGACAATGCGATCGAGGGACAAGATTTATTGTATAACGTCTGATGAGATCGAGTTACAATGCTTAGTGAAAGACAAAAAAGTTAAAAAGGTTTGCGCTAGTAAAGTTAAGCTAAAGACATAGTTTTATGATCAGTGGGAACGAAACTATGGCAGTAGAAACAGCTTTATCAATGAAAGCCTTATACGATCAGGATTTTGTTCTCTGGGCTTCAAAAACCGCCGAACTTTTAAAGCTAAAAAAGTTTGATGAGGTGGACTGGGAAAATCTGATCGAGGAAGTGGAGTGCATGGGGAAAAGTGACAGACGGGCTGTAGAGAGTTTATTAACCTAGCTTATCGAACACCTGTTTAAGTTAGCTTATCACAGATCGGAACGGGAGCGAGAACGCAACGTCTGTCACTGGGTAGGAGAAATCGCCAGTTTCCGAACTCAACTAGGAGAATGGCTAGAAACCACTACTCTCAGTAACCATGCGCGGGATTATTTTCAAAAAGCCTACTCGAACGCTCGAAAAACCCTAATACAAGCGAAAACCGTCACTGGCGATGCGATTCCTGTGGAGCCTCCTTTCTCCCTCGAACAGGTATTAGATGGGGAGTGGTTCCCGATTGATATCGATCATTACTTCGACGTATAAGAACAAAAAAGTTAAAGATGAATATTAAAGTTATTGTTTGGCAAGAGGATGATTTATGGTGTGCCACCGTTCCAGCTTTCCCCAGTTGTCATACTTGGGGAAAAAGTATATAAGAAAATCTATCCAACTGCTAAACTAGAGGCATCTTTTTCGCTGACACTGCGGGAAAGTTCCCCGTCAATGGTCACTACGCGATCGATCAAGCCTTGAAACTGTCCAATAATTGGTTTTAGGTATTGTTCTAGATTAATGGCTACTTTGGCCATTTTGATCGCTTCTTGTTCCAGATTATCTAACTCCAGCTGCAGCTGATACACTTGTTTATAACCGTTAAACTCACCGATCATTTTCGAGAAAACCTGTTTTTGTGTATCCTGACACTGTGTAGAGATGAGGAGTAATTATTTATGGAAGCTGGCGGTTCACAACGAGGGATTTCCCCAACTCTGCGGCAAAGTGGTATCGGTTTAATGTTACTGACATCGGGGGGAATATTAATCTGGTTAATCGCCTGGTTAAGTAATTTTAGCTTCGGGGGACGCAGTTATCGAGCCACCTTCCTTTTTCCTAATGTGGGTGGCCTGATGGTGGGAACCCGCGTCGGTTATCGGGGAGTGAGAATCGGGCAAGTGACGGCAATTACCCCAGAACCGGAGGGAGTCGCCGTAGAAGTGGAGATTTCGCCAGCAGATCGCCTAATTCCCAGTAATTCCCTCATCGAAGCCATTCAATCCGGTTTAGTCGGTGAAACCACGATCGATATTACTCCCCTGCAAGCTTTACCCGTCGGTGGTGTCAAAGAACCCCCTTTGAGTCCTAACTGCAATGGGGAAGTGATTATCTGTAACGGTTCCCGTTTACAAGGGCAATCGGCGCTAAATGTCAATACCTTGATCAGATCTTTACTGAGAATTTCTAATCTAGTTAGCGATCCCGATATGGTGGCCGGATTTCGTTCCTTTACCCAACGCGCTGCCAATGCCTTGGGGGGACTCGATCGCTTTAGTGGTGAGGCAACCACCGCTTTAAGCGAGGTACGTCGCAGCGGTACTCTAGGTAAACTTAATTCGGGTATGAGATCCCTAGAATCCTTACCGCAAGTATCCGGTTCCCTCGATCGCCTTTCTAGTGATCTTTCCGGTGTCGGGGGATTGAGTCAGGAAGCGACTACTTTACTGAGAAGTTTACAGGGAAGTGGCGGCCTGAGAAATTTAGACGCTACCCTAGTAGAGGCCCGAAAAACGCTGCTTTTGGTGGGAGAAACCACCGAAGAACTGCGGGTTTTTTTGGCAGCTAATCAAAATCGTTTAATTGCCACTCTCGATAGTATCAAAACTACTAGCGATCGCCTACAAACTACTCTCGCTGCTTTGGATCCCATCCTGACGGAAGTGCAGAAAAGCCAAATTATCGATAATTTAAACACTATTTCGGCAAATGCTGTTAAATTAAGTGAAAATTTGGGAAATTTTACCGCTTATCTCTCCGATCCTGCCACTGTTGTCACCCTACAGCAACTCCTCGACTCCTCTCGTGCCGCTTTTGCCAATCTTCAGAAAATCACCTCGGATGTGGATGAAATTACTGGTAATCCGCAACTGCGACAGGAAATTATCCGCTTAATTCAGGGTTTAAGTCGTTTGGTTTCTTCTAGCGAACAACTACAGCAGGAATTCGCCCAAGGTCAAGCAATGACAAGAATGGCCGCCCAAATTGCGACAATAGCCCCAAATCCCGCCGCTAATACCCCAGAAAAAGACCCTAAGAAACCTGAATCTGAGTAGCAGAATTTGGGGTTAGGGGTTGGGAAAAAAAAGTCCGAGCATTTGTACTAAATTTTTCAAGACCCAGTTTCAATACACAACAGTTTGCCTAATTTTTTGTCATAGCTAAATGAGGAATTTCTTCACCATGTTGACGATAACTTTCTTTAACGCCTTCCCAAGCTAAAATTAATTGATTGAGTGCTGTTTGGGGGCGATCAGCAAAAGCGGAAACGCTAGGCATTTCTACTAAGTATGCTATCCAATCTCCCTCCTCATCTTGGAAGATATTAATGCTAAAACCGTTAAAATCGTCGGTTGTTGGATTCATTTTCTTCCTCCTGTATTTTTAAAAATTGTTTAACTTGATAAGCTTTCGCTTCACCGTTTTTTGTCGGTTGAATAGATAGACGGACTCTCTTGGATGAATACCAAATGTGATGACTTCCTGTTTGATGGTCAAAAGTCCAACCGCAAAGATTAAGCAAACTCTCAAATTCGCTAAAACGTAATCCTTGAGGTGAGTTTTTGGCCTTTTCTAGCAGTCTTTCTTTTTTTCCCATCGATCGATCACAACGAACTCAATCTATTTTAGCTTAAAGTTAAAAGAAGGAGATCGCATTTATACATTAGAGATAGAATGCAATTCGCCCATACAATCGCCGAAAATCGCTTAATTTTGCTAATTTTTGAGTCATAATTAAAAACTCCATTTTTAGATAAAAAACCATAGCGTAGCACAGAAAACCTCAAACTAGATGAAAAAATGATTAATTTTTTGCTCAAGATGGCCTTAAATGAGCTTTGGGATAGAGAGACTTGTGGCAAGATATAATTAAGGTATATTTGGGGGAAGAAATTGGATTATGGAAGAACTTTTAGAATTAAAAGCTTTGCTCTTAAAAGGTGATATTAAAGGTTCACTGGCGATTGTAGAAGAACTTGAAGATATGAGCAAAAATGGGATTATTAGCACCATTCGTGGTTATGCTGTTATCTTATTACTTCATTTAATTAAACAACAGGCAGAAAACCGAACCACTCGTTCTTGGGATGTCTCCATTCGCAATAGTGTTAGAGAAATTCAACGCCAAAATAAACGCCGAAAAGCAGCAGGATATTATTTAAGTGATGAAGAATTAACAGACACTTTAAACGATGCTTATCTTAATGCTTTGGATGCCGCTTCTTTAGAAGTCGAAGCAGCTTGTTATCAATCGGAGCAAATAGAAGCTTTAATTGACAAAAATAAACTGATTAGTGCTGCTTTTCTTCTCATAAAAACCGTCTCTCCTTAGAAAGATTATGACAGACTCAATCTCTCAAGAACAAGCCCAAGAAATGTTACGTTGGTTAAACAAAAATTGTGAAACCGTGCTTGATTTGTATAAAAATCAATACATTGCCTATAATGAAAAAGTGGTCATTGCTCACGGTGAAAATTTACAGAATGTTCTGGAATAAGCCAACACAACCAATCAAGAATTTGTCATTTATCTTGTTCCTCGTTGTCGTTATTCTATTCAAATTTTACCAGTTCAAGTTTAAAGTAGTTTAAGATGATTTTGACAACGGCAAAATTCTATGAAAATAACCCTTTATCAACCGACGTTATCGTTATTATTGCTACTGTTGCTATCTGGTGGTTGTGCAGTCAATCAGGAAAAAGGCAAAATCATCACTCCGCAAGCACCTCCCCTAGCAGAAATGGTTCCTTGGCAGACCGTCGAACGGGTTACTATTTTAAAAGCCGATCAGGATCCCATCTATGCTTTGGCTATTAGTCCCGATAACTCCAGGCTGCTGAGTGGTAGTTTTGACGGCACTGTCAGGGAATGGGACCTAAAAACCCAAAAACCTCTCAGGACTTGGCAACTAGGTGATACCGTTAACGCTATCCAATTTAGTCCCGATGGTAAGACTTTCGTAACTGCCGATGCGGGGGGAAAAGTGCAACGCTGGAATACGCGCACGGGAAAATTAGAAATGACCTATCCCGGCCATGCTTTTCTCGTTACTGATGCCGCTATTTCTCCCGATGGCAAAATTTTGGCCACGGGTAGCTGGGATCGTACAGTCAAACTCTGGGATTTTCAGACGGGTACACTGTTAAAAACCCTGCGCGGTCATAATCATCCGATTCAGGCGATCGCATTTAGTCCCGATGGTAAAGGAATTGTTAGCGCCGATTACGATGGCTTCGTTAAACTGTGGAAAGTGAGTACCGGTCGCTTTATTCGTGCCTATGCAGGTAATTTATTCCCCGTTTATCGGGTGCTTTTTTCTAAGGATGGTAATACCGCCGGTACTGCTAGTCAAGACGGTTCGATCCGCGGTTGGCAAGTGAAAAGCGGCATCGGCACCACTACTATTCTCGCCCATAACGACGCTGTTACCGATATGGCCCTGCTGGATGGGGGTAAAGTTTTGGCCAGCACTTCCGGGGATGGCACTGTGAAATTTTGGGATGTTAATACCCGTCGGCACTTGAATACCCTCAAGGGAAACGTCATCTTAAGAATGGTTGCCAGTCGAGATGGTCGTTGGTTAGTCACTGGAGATCGGGACGGTGCGATCGCAATCTGGCGGGGAATCTAATTGACTATAATTAAGACTAGAGTGTTTTCTAGGGTGAAATATAGCTATGGCAGCAGTGATTTTAAACTTAGATACAGTCAATCTCACCGATGAGCAGTTTTACCGTCTCTGTCAAGTTAACCCAGATTGGCAATTGGAAAGAAACGTTCAAGGAGAATTAATTGTGATGCCACCTGTTGGGGGAATTAGCGGCAACCGAGAGGCCGATTTTATTAGTTTGCTTTGGTTGTGGAATCATCAAACCCAATTGGGTAAAGTCTTTAGTTCGGCGACGATTTTTCGTTTGCCGAAGGGGGGAGATCGCGCTCCCGATGCCGCTTGGGTGAGTTTAACTCGTTGGCAAGCTCTAAGTCGAGAAGAACAGGAGAAATTTCCGCCTATTTGTCCTGATTTCGTCATTGAACTGCGCTCCCGTAGCGATTCCCTCCCAGAAATTCAAGCTAAAATGCGGGAATATCTCCACAGTGGTTTGCGATTAGGTTGGCTAGTTAATCCTCAACAACAACAAGTGGAAATTTATCGTCCTCAGCAACCCTTAGAAATTATGGAACTACCCGCTAATTTCAGCGGAGAGGATGTCTTACCAGGCTTTAGTCTATTTATCTCCATTTTTGAGTAAAATATAGTCAAGACTGATGTATGATTCTACTTGTAAATTTATCTCCCTGGAATATTCGAGAGATTTAGCCACTTGGTTATTAGGTAAACCTTTGGATTTAACCGAAATTAAACCCTCAGAGTTATCATTAGAGCCGATAAGAGCCGATAGTTTAATCTTTTTGGAGTCAGAAGAACTAATCTTACATATTGAGTTCCAAACCGACCCTAAAGAGGATATTCCCTATAGAATGCTCGATTATGCCACAAGACTCTATCGACGCTATCAAGGCAAACCTATCTATCAGGTAGTGATTTATCTAAGGAAAAGTACCTTACCCCTAGTCAGACAGAATGACTATCAACAGGGAAAAACTTATCATCAATTTGAGGTGATTAGACTATGGGAACAACCCTATCAACCCTTATTGCAAGCACCGGGACTATTGCCCTTTGCTATACTAGCTCAAGCTGAGGAGCAAGAGAATTTACTGCGGCAAATCGCCCAAAAAATCGAACAAATCAGCGACAGTCGAGAACAAAGCAATCTGGCTGCCTCCACCGCAATTCTCGCCGGATTAGTATTAAACAAAGACATCATTCAACAATTGTTGAGGAAGGACATTATGAAAGAATCTGTCATCTATCAGGAAATCAAAGGGGAAGGAAGACAAGAAGAAGCCATCAATTTGCTTCTACGTCAATTAAATCGGCGTATAGGTGGCATTTCTGCCGAATTATCTGCCAATATCCAAAGTCTTTCTCTAGAAAATTTAGAAAACTTAGGAGAAGCTTTATTAGATTTTCAGTCAGTAGAGGACTTAGAACAATGGCTAGAAAATGAGCGTTTTTAACTAATTTAATGCGGTTATTTTTCTTCTATTAATTCCCTCTATGGCTCTTCTCGACTTTGTGTGATAATTTTTGCTTATGGAATCGTGAAATGCTTATCGGGTAACACTTTTAGGACTATTTTGTCGAAGAAACTATCAGTATAGACCTCGTTTCCACACAGAAACCAGAAGAGCCCCTCTATTAAGTACCTAAGCAAAATTAACTACACATATCTAACCACCTCTTGCCTCCTGCCTTTTGCCTTTTGCCTATCTTCACTAGGAAATTAATTTTGCACGACTACTTATCATTATGTCAGATCATCAAGCTAGTTATGCCGTCAATGCAATGTTAGGTCGATTGTATTTCTTGACTTCCCCGTTGACAAAAGGCCATAACCTATGCTGTAGGAGGGATTAAGAGAATTTCCGCCGCCCCGTTACTGGGTACAAATCAGGGAAACTCCCAATAAATCTAACGCTTTTTGTTGCAGTTGGGTCGGTCGAGTTATC